>NZ_JAAGOZ010000015.1:0-119473 GCF_010499845.1 Salipiger sp. PrR007
GCGGGGAGGGTCACATGGGTCAAATCTCAATGGAAATTACGCGCTCTCCCGGGTCAGTTCTGGGTGGAAATCAACAACGGGCATTCTTACCGTCGGTTTACACTGACCTCGGCAACCGTTGCCCCAAGGCGCGGCCAATCCACCGGCCTTAGGGCGGCTTCTCGATCCACGGGCGGCATCCGGCGCATGACACAGCTGATGCCGCCGCGCTATGGGTCTGGCATGACACGCAAAGAAACCCAGTCGGCCCGTATCGCGCGGGTGCTCGCGGATCGGATCATCTCGGGTGAAATCCCGCCCGGTGCCCGCCTTCGCCAGGATCATATCGCTATCGAATTTCAGGCCAGCCATGTGCCGGTGCGAGAGGCCTTCCGTACGCTGGAGGCACAAGGGCTCGCTGAGGGCGAGCTGCGCCGCGGATACCGCGTGACCGATTTCGACGTTGCCGAGCTGAGAGAGGTGGCGGAGATGCGGGCCAGCCTCGAAGTGTTGGCGCTGCGCAACGCCGCGCCCAAAATGACCCGCGCGATCCTAGCCGAGGCTGATGCGGTCACGCGGCAGGGCGACCGCGCCTGCAGCGTCCGAGACTGGGAAGCCGCGAACCGGCAGTTCCACAGGCTCATCCTTTCGCCCTGTCAGATGCCGCGTCTTCTTCGCAGTATCGATGACCTGCATACCGCCAGCGCACGCTTCCTCTTCGCCGCTTGGCGACGGGACTGGGAGTCGCGCACCGACCATGACCATCGGGCCATCCTCGAGGCGTTGCGGAAGGGGCAGGTCGACTTGGCCTGCACCGTCCTAGCACGGCACGTCGGCTGGATCGGAAAGCGCAAGGCAGCGAGAAAAAACGCCATTATTACTGATACATACGACATTTCTGGATAATTATCTATAATCTGCGTTGTTTTGAAACCGCTCTCTGCCCGAGGTTGATGATCATCATCCAACCAGCCGAGGAGAGCCTTTCGATGACACCCCTGACGCCCACGCACGCGCGTGGCCTGCCGCTCTGGCGCAGCCTTGCCTTTGCCCTTGCCGGCGCCGCGCTGATCACGATTGGGGCCAAGGTCCAGATCCCATTCTGGCCAGTTCCGATGACTCTTCACACGCTGGCGATCTGCGTCGTCGCGGCAGGGCTAGGGCCGCGGCTCGGGCTTGCTGCCATGACGACCTATCTCGGCGCGGGTGCGCTCGGGCTGCCGGTGTTTTCGGGCACCCCCGAGCGCGGCATCGGTCTCGCCTACATGATGGGCCCTACCGGCGGCTACCTCGCGGGATACCTGCTGGCGACACCGCTTATCGGCACCCTCGCACGGGGCCGTGGTTGGCTTGGCATGGCCGCGGCGATGGTTGCGGGCCTTGCCCTCGTCTATGCCTTCGGCCTCGCTTGGCTGGCGCTCTTCGTTCCGAGCCCGAAGCTGCTCGCAGCGGGGCTCACGCCGTTCGTGCTTGGCGATCTCTTGAAGGTCGCGCTGGCCGCGACGCTGGTTTCAGGCGCGAGCAGTCTGAAAGGTCGCCTTGCATGATCCGCACGGATTGGACGATACCGGAGGCACATGCCATCCACGCCCTGCCCTTTCCTGAGTTGCTGGCGCAGGCGCAGGCCACGCACCGTGCTCATTTCGACCCCACCGAGATCGAGACCGCCAGCCTCTTGTCGATCAAGACCGGCGGCTGCCCGGAGGATTGCGGCTACTGCTCGCAGTCGGCGCATTACGACACCGGGGTGAAAGCAAGCAAGCTGATGGGCACAGAGGCGGTTCTTGCAGCCGCGCGACGGGCAAAGGACGCCGGGGCGCAGCGCTTCTGCATGGGCGCGGCATGGCGCGGCCCCAAGGACCGCGATATGGACCATCTTTGCGAAATGGTTCAGGGCGTTGCGGAGCTCGGCCTCGAGACCTGCATGACGCTGGGGATGCTGACCCCGGAACAGGTGACGCGGCTGAAGGATGCCGGGCTCGATTTCTACAACCACAACATCGACACCTCCCCCGACTACTACGCGCAAATCGCCACGACCCGGACGATGGACGACCGGCTGGAGACCCTGTCCCATGTCCGAAACGGCGGGATCCGGGTCTGCTGCGGTGGCATCCTCGGGATGGGCGAAACCGAAGAGGATCGGATCGCGATGCTGGTAACGCTCGCCACCTTGCCCGAGCATCCCCAGAGCGTTCCGGTGAACCTGTGGAATGACGTCGACGGCGTCCCGGTGCAGGAATACGCCGAACCGGTGGACCCCTTTTCGCTTGTCCGGGCGGTGGCGCTTGCACGGATACTCATGCCCGCCTCGGTCGTACGGCTCTCGGCCGGACGCACAAGGATGAGCGACGAGTTGCAGGCGCTGTGCTTCGTGGCGGGTGCAAACTCGATCTTCGTGGGGGAGCAGTTGCTGACCACAGGCAACCCATCCGCCAGCCAGGATGCGGCGCTGCTGGCGCGGCTCGGCATGCGCATCGCGAAGGTGGCGCCGCATAGGTCGCGCAAGACATCTGCTGACACCGCACGTTCGCATCAACCTTTGTAGAGACTTCTGGCGGGCCTTGGTCGCCCGCCAGTACAAGTTCCGCTGCAGCTTTCTTGGCAACCAGCGAACCGCGAGGGCTCAACGCCTGAGTGTCGCCTTGCCGGTAAGCGGTCTTGTAGATGGTCTTCGGATGTCTGTTCAGGCGTCCCGGCTGACCCGCTGCAATCAGCTGACACCCGCAGCCCGTGACCCGGAGGCATGTGCCGTGGCGCGGGCGGCTATGATGGAGCTCGGGCCGGAACCCGGCTCCGCATATGTCAGTGCCCGCCCGAGAACACCAGCGTCTGCACCGGCAGGAACAGCATGCGCAACCGCAGTCCCGCCGCATGCACCACGCCGATCGTATCGACCACGTGCAAGAAGATCCGCGTGCCGGTGCCCAACTCCTCATGTTCGAGCCGGTGGTGGTTGTTGGTATAGAGCATGACGGTACAGCTGCTGCCCGGAGGCACATTGGTCGGCTGATCGGTGTAGAGCGGCTCGAGGTAGACCAGCACGCTGCCGGGGCGCACATCGTCCTGCGGATCGACCAGCCGGTCGCTCGGCCGCAGCTGCCCCGAGGGGATCACATCCTGGACCTCGGTCACCACCATCGGGATGATGTCGAGGGGTTTGCTGAGGCAGCCCATCTCGCCGACCATGCCAGGGTGAATAACCTGCGCGGCGATCTGGTTGAAGGCAGCCTGGAACCGCTCCGCCCCTGCGCCGCTCGGCACGAAGATGCCGGCAGGCCGGGCGAGCGGGCTGATGAAGTCGCCGACCTGAAGCGCAAGCTGCTCGATCCGCCCGTCGACCCCGGCCGAAATCAACGTCTTGCCCAGCTCGGCCTCGGCCAGCGCCAGCTGCGCGCGGGCGCTTTCGAGCTTGGCGGGCAGCACCTCATCGATCCGTTGCTGGGCGCTTTCCTTCTGCAGCTCGGCGGCGCGCAGTTGCGCCTCGCGCTGGTCGACCAGGTTCTCGAAACGCTCGATATCCACCAGGCGAACGGCGCTCGATCCCTGGTCGCGCAACTGCTCGTTGCGCTGCAGCTCTTCCTGCGCCTGTACAAGCGCCGCGCGGGCCTGGGCGATTCCTGCGTCGGCCTGCGCCAGATCGGTTTCAGCCAGCTTTGCGGAAGCGTCGGTTTCGGCCAGCAGCGCCAGCGCCGCATCGACCTGCGCCTGCTGCGACAGCCCGTCGAGCCGCACCAGCGGATCTCCCGCCGAGACCTTTTGGTTGTTCACCACGTAAATGTCCGAGACCCGCCCGCTCACCTGCGGCAGGATGGTCACTGTGCGGAAATAGGAGGACACTGACATGCTGGCCGGGTGGTAGTAGAAGAGCACAGTGATCAGCGAGACGGTCAGGAAGATCCAGAGCGTCAGCCCCCAGCGCAGCTCGTACCACACCGAGAAAAGCGTCAGCTCGTGTCCGAACCGCTTCCCCTGCCCGTAGCGGCGATAGAGATAGTCCGGCAGCAGCGAGACAAGCGAACAGAGGATGGCTTCGAGCAAAATCAGGCCTCCCCGTCGCGATGGCGGAACGCAGGCTCCGCAGCCGGGTCAGAACCATCGGGCTGCGGAATGTCCTCCTCCACGGGCCGGCCGGCGAGCCGTGCGAGAGAGCGCGCGATCGACTGTAGCGGCGACAGCATGTCGGGGAACTGAAAGCCCGCGACCAGCACCGCTGCGACCCAGAACAGGTTGTTGTGGGTGAACAGCGCCAGCAATGCGAGGATGCCGACGATTTGCAATTGCGGGTGGCTCGACTTGTGCGCCATGCGCTCGGGGATCGCATGCAGCGTCAGGTATATGACCCCAAGGCCGATGACGAGCGCGATGCCGAAAACCGTCATCACCGTAAACAAAGTATCAGTGCCATCAGCGCCGACCACGTACCCGGGAATGTGGTCAGGAGCCAATGGGTGAACCGCGATCGCTTCCACTGCCATCCCCTTAGAATTCAATCAATTGCTTTAGAATAGGCAGATTCGCGTCGGGTCGGTTAGCTTTTTCGCCCCACGTCCTTTTTCTGGTCGAAGTCTACCCGAGCCCGCCCCGGGGGAAACCTGGCGGTTGCCTTGAAAGTCGGCAGCACAGGTTCCGATGGACTCTTGACCCAGGCTCGGGCCCGAACAGTCATTTCGGCAGGGCTTGCAAAGAGCAGACGCCTGTTTCAGCGCCTGCCAGTTGGCACGCCGCCCGTCAAACCATGGCGGCTTGCTTGAAACCTGCCAAACGGGCGGCCTTCAGGAACGCGTTGCGGGCATCGTCGACGGAGTTCATGCAGTCCATGGCCGCCTCGACCTTCGCCAAGGCGGTTTGCTGTGCGGCATCGGCCACTGGCCATTTGCGGCGCAGCCAGTAATGCACCTTCTCGATCGTGCAGAAGCGCGTGACGTCCCCGTCTTTCGGGTCGATCAGGATGAGGGGGTCTCCCCAGAAAATTTCCATCATGTGTGTTCTCTTTCGTATTCGTGAAGCCACGGTGCCGCCGATTGCGGCCTCTCTTGCGAGGAGACCAATCAGGGGTGCCTGCGGCGTTGTAAGATGTCCGGACGCGGGACCGCTCATGCGCTCCGGGTGGCCGGATTGATCCTGACCACAGCGTCTTCATTTTAGCGGGCGTCTAGGGTGAGAGACGCCCGGCCGGAGTTCGAGGCGCAAATGGTTCTGCGCCACCAGCCAGACCCTTGGGTCCGCCGGAAACTCTCAGGCCCGAATTCGCTCAAGGTTGATCGTTGCGGCGGGGGTCCGCCCAGCGATGACCTGCATGAGCCATGTTGACCAACATCGGCCCATCTTGCGGCGCCCGAAAGGGCAAGCCGCCGGATCGGATTTTACTCCGACTTTTCCTCGGTCGGCTGCGCTTCGGGCTTCGGAACCGGTGTCGGCGCCGTCCGAGTTCTCTGATAGCCGAACGTCTTTGCTCCAGGCCGTTTCTTTGCCGGCTGGCTCAGGAAGTCCTTGAGGTCCAGCTGCTTTTTCGAAGGCGAATAGCCCATGTCTCTCTCCTCTAAATCGTCAAAGTGAATGGAAGCTGCCGCAGGGCAAGCCCTGCAGCAGCTCCTCCAGGTAAGACTGATGCGGAATGGTCGAGGCCCACAGGATGGACCAATCCACTCGACGCGCTCACCCGGAAATCCGATCTGCTTGGCCCAAAGCGTGCGGGCCGGTCAAACCGTCGTCTGCAATCGCGGCACGGCGCCCGACGGGCAATCCACCCGTTCGGCACCGGCCATGTCTTGGTGATCACGTCTTGTCGCGCGCTTCGCGTGCAGCTTTGAGACGCTCCAGTTTCTCGGCGCGCTCGTCGGCTTCTTCTTGCAAGACGCGCTTGGCGCCCGCCGTGATCCTGTCGAGCTGGGTTTCCGGCCCGGTCCGCTTCTCACCAGACGTCCCTTTGGGCTGAGGCGGTTTCCCGCCGTTCCCGGTCTGCGCCGGAATGCCCTTCAGCAGATCGTCCAGCGAGCGCTTCAAGCCAGGGCCAGATTGCTGGCGGACTCGCGACCGTCACGACCGGTCTCGACATCGAAGGTCACTGCCTGACCGTCGTCGATGCGCGAAATCCCGGCACTTTCAAGCGCCGTGATGTGCAGGAAGATATCCTTGTCGCCGCTTTCCGGCGCGATAAAGCCGAAGCCTTTGGTGCTGTTGAACCATTTTACGGTGCCATTGGCCATGTCCGTAGTCTCCTGAATATGCTGCCCACGACATGCGGCAGCCCGGCAAATGTCGATCCAAGACGATCAACCGAAACCGGGTTAGCGGAAGCAGCATTTCGAAGAGAAAAGCGTAAGCTCAATACATGTGGAGACTGCCGCGCAGGTTTACAAGGACAATCGGAAGTTGGCGAAAATTAAAGTTTGCCAGGGCGAGGCCGATGCACCCGGCACGGGGCCCAGTCCTTGGGCAGCTTCCGATCTGCCGTTCAGGGACCATCCACGCTTACGCTCACCCCCACCTCCAGAGAGAGAAGATCGCACCCCGTCCCGTAGTACCCGCCACTCACCGGCGTCACCTGGGCGATGTTGCGCGCGACCGCCACCGGGATGAGGTTCGCCGACCCCACGGAGCGATTGGTCGGGTCGAAAGCGATCCAACCCGCCCCGGGAACGAAGACCTCGACCCAGGCATGGGTCGATCCCGCGCCGAATGAGCCAAGGTTTTCCCCTGCGGGGTCGTGCAGATAACCGGAGACGAGCCGCGCGCCAAAGCCAAGCGTGCGCACAGCCTCGGCAAAGAGGACCGCGAGATCCCGGCACGAGCCCCAGCCTCTGTCCAGGGTCTCGAGCGGCCCCTGGGTCCCTTCCGACGAGCGGCTTTGATAGGAAACCCAGGCGTTCACCCCGTTCGCCACGTCCTTGAGCAGCGACAGGGTGTCGGTCGGCCCATCCATCACAAAGCTATCCACCCAGCGTGCCAGCCTGCCGGCGTCGTCCGCATACTGGGGCTGGGCAAGCGGCCCGAGATCGGTCCAATGATCGCCCTCGTAACGAAAGGGATAGGACGCCGCAGAGGCGGCAATCGCAAAGACCGGCCAAGTCGGAGCACTCAACTCCACCGTCATCCGCGATTGGATGCACAAAAGCTCGGAGGAGGTGTCGAAGGTGGCCGATGCGACCGCGTTGCCAGCGACGTCCTGAGCCCAGTCGATCCGAGCGGAGGGTGAGATCTGCAGATCGAATGCGACCAGGCGCAAGTCTCTCGTCTCTCGGGGGCGGAGCATCAAGCGATGGGGGCCAATGGCCACGGCCTTTCCGTAGCGATACGTTGTGATGTGCGAGATGCTCAGCGTTGTCATGAGAGCTCCTATGGCCCCACGCCGGAGGCGCGATGCCGGGCACGGCCCGAGTCGGCCGGCCGGGACGATCGCCAGGTGGCCGACCGTTTGCAGTGACCACAGATTCTCTCGCCGAAACCCGTGCTCAAGAAACGCGCGCCGCAGCGCAAACACTTGCGCTCCGCCTCCACGTCACCGCGGGCCTTGGTCAGAGCCGGCCGCCTCTCTTCGTCTTCGGTCATAGTGTCGGTCCTTCGCCTTCCTTGAGCAGATCGAGATCCTTGAGCGCCTCTTCGATGATCGTCTGGATCATGGCCTCTCTGATCTCAGGCTCATTCTGGTGTTGCCGCAGCAGGATACGCACTTGCTCCATCGCCTCGATCCACCGGCGCAGTGAATCTGCCAGCAACATCACGTCGATTTCGACGCCGCTGTGATCGAGATGGGCCAGAAGTCCGGAATTCGCCGCCATACGGCGAATGCGGCTTTCGAGCCGACCACTGGGCGTCCTGTGGCGGTCGAGGTCGATGGGAAGGTTTGTCACGGTGCGGCTCCCCGAAGTGCCAGCTTCACCGCCCGCCCCCAGAACCGGCGCGTATCGAGATGCATCATTCACCGATGCCCGGCCGAGAAGACCCCGAAAAGGGGAACATGTCGGGCTTGCTGCCCGCGCCTCTGGCAGGAGGGTGGGCACCTTGGGCACGATGCAAGGGACTGCCGCTTGTGGGTGATCTTGTGGCATAATAGTGGCGCAGCTCTCGCTCGCTGACGCCGTCCGCCAGCATCACCATCCGAATGAGCGGATCCGCCAGCATCTTCTCGAGGAAAGTGTCTCTCAGCTCCGTTTCCCCCATCCTGTCGGTCGCCATGGCCTGCTCCAGCTCGCCAAGCGGGACGGTCAGGGTGCGTGCGAGGCCCGGGTGAGCGATCTGGGGGTGCAGATGGACGAGAACCGACGCGGCAAGGCTTTCGTCGGCTCTTACGGTACCTATGCTAAGCAATTCGCTCTCGATGAGGTACTCGCCAGCTGGCAGTGTTTCATCAAAGCTCTCGAGCTCAAAGGGTTTGTGAAAGACGACGATGGTGGGGATCGGAGTGGTCATGTCTGGTCTCCCGGCAAAACTCTTGGTCGTAAGGCTGTGGGCGGAATAGCGAAGCGTCTCCGCTGATCTGGCGCAGCCACCAGTGGATCCTTGCGTGTCAGGCCAAAGAGAGCGTCAGGCACCTCCATGAAGCTGGAAAAGGCGTCACTCCACGGTTTCTGGATTGCCGGCCAGCTCAGCCTCCTCGGTCCAGACCTGGAAGCCCGTGAGCGTGTTCGGCCCAAAAGTCTGCGTCAGCGGAACGTCCGCCGCGTCTCGCCCCCGGGCAATGAGAATTCGCGCGGTCCGACGCGTGTTGTTTCGCGGATCGAAGACCCACCAGCGCCCGTCGAGGAACACTTCCATCCAGGCCGCGAAATCGCCCGGGGGGTGCGGCTCCGGCTCACCAATGTCGCTCAGGTAGCCCGTGCAGTATCGGGCGGGGATGTTCATGCACCGGCAGAAGGTGATCGCGAGATGGGCAAAGTCGCGGCACACGCCATGCCGGGCGGACAGGGCCTGTGACGCCGTGCGCGTCGCATCGGCCTTCATGTAATCGAATCTGATCGTCTGGTGGACGTGGTCACAGATGGCTTGGACTCGCGCCCAGCCCGGGGGGGTGCCTTCGAAAAGCTGCCACGCCTGCTCGGATAGGATGTCGGTGTCGCAGTAGCGGCTTCCCAGCAGGAACACGAGCGTCTCGAACGGCAGGTCTTCGACATTGTGCTGGCGTGCCCCCGGAAACGTCGGATCGGGCTGCCCGGTATCGCGAAAGATGCCGCTGCTGGACAAGGTGAACTCCCCGGCCGGGGCAAGCATCCGGGTACACCAGTTGCCGAAGCCGTCGCGATAGCTTTCGAGCGAGACGCTGGGGGAGGTGACAAGATAGTCCGCCTGCTCAAGATCGCCGAAGCGTGAGTAGTGGACGTTCAGCATCGCGATCAATGGTGTCGGCTGCACGAAGGTATATTGCAGGCGGCAGCCTATTTTAACTCGCATTTGGATCTCCTTGGCGCCGCATGGGCGCCGATGGTTTGCGGCGAAACTGGCCAGCGCAGGAAAGTTGAGGAAGCGCGCCTCGGGACTGCGGGGGCAGGATACGGATCAGAGGGCGAGCGCGCTCAGACAAGCCTTGGCGATGTCCGCATCCGGCTTCTCGGCGCCGGGGACCGTCGCCCAACCCGCCGACATTACGGCGTCTTTTTGTTTGTAGGTGTTGGCCGCGCGGATCGTTTCCATCTTCGCGCTGCGCTCAGGGTCACTCTGCGCCAAGTCAAGACAAACCGGGACCATTGCCGCAATGACGCTGTCATGGCTTGCGGTCTGCGCGCGTGTCGCGGCGCCTCCTGCGGTCTGCCAGCCGCCCCAAGAGAACCCGAGGACGGCAAGGGCGACAGCCCCGATGGCGGCGCCATAAACGCCCGGTTTGAGCCAAGAGACGGTTTTCATTTTATTGTCCTCCAAGGAAGTGACCATGCACGTCCCACCATTCTTGGAGAGGATGCCACGCTGGTCATACGGCAGTGGGAGCGCGCACGCGCTTACACATGTTAGCGGCCGCCCGCACGCCAACGCGACCGCGCGCCGGATCATGCCCCCGGCAGCAACGGTCCCTCTTGGTCCAGATAGGTCGGATCAAAATCCGCGAGCGTCACGAGCCCGTTGTAATCCTGGAACGACACGTGGCCGTCCCGGAATGTGACCAGCCCCCTTTCCCGCAACTGCCGCAGCACGCGGTTCACATGGATGGCGCTCAGACCCAGGGCATCCGCCAGGTGGTACTGTGTCAAAGGGCAGTCATAGCCGCCTCGGCCTCCCAGCCCGACCAGCGACAAACGGCACGCGAGTTCCAAAAGAAAATGCGCCATGCGCGCCGCAGCATCGCGTCGACCGATGCCGACGAGATGCTCGACCACCATGGCCTCGTCCCGAGAGGCGGCCCAGAAGATCGCGGTTGCAAGACGCGGCATCTGAGTCAGGACGTTCAGAAGATCCTCGGACAGCACCTCGATCGCCTCGATGTCGGTGATCGGCTCGAAGCTGTGGTCGGAGGTGCGCAGAAGAACGCTGCGCAGTCCGAGAAAATCGCCGGGGATCTGGACATCGACGATCTGCCGCGTGCCGTCTGCTTGGATCTTGTACGAGCAGGCCCATCCGGAGGCGAGAACGTAGGCCGCTTGCCGCGATTGCCCCTGATAGACAAGGTCTCGCCCAGCTGAGAAGGATCTGCGGCGCTCGTGAAGGCGCTCGAGTACCGCCATCTCGCTGTCGTTGAAAACCGCGAAGGCCGAGAGTTTGCGGGCGAGAGGGCTGTCTGTTGCGGAAGTCATTGGGCCCTCATGGAATTCGGAATTTCGCGGCTCCCAAAAAATCTAAATGACTGCTTCAGGTTAGCGCACCATAGCAGGGTTCCGGCCAAAGTGCAGACGACAAACGGAGAGCCGTTTCTTCCCGCTTCACGAAGGAGAGAAGATCAAGATGCGCAACGGTGTCGAATACCTCGGTGTTGCCGCGGTCTCCATTTGCGAGGCGCTCCTGCTTGCCCTGAGCGAAAACGAGGTCCTTCCCGACGGCGAGATTATGGGACTCTTGAAGGATGCCGCCGCAACACATGAAAACGCGGCAAAGGCATCCCACCAGCCAGCAACCATCGAGATGCACCGCGAGGTCGCGGCCATCATCAACGGCATCATCGCTGGCCGAGCGGCGGCCACACAAGAGCGCTGATTTTCTGAACCAGAAAGTTTGAGGGAACCAGAAAACCTGGCGATGCCGCGTAGCTCCATCCGTCTGGCGGGCCGAGCTACGGCTCCTGCTGCTGTGCCGCAGTTGGGCTGCGAGCCCCAATTCGACGTTCAAGACGGCGGCATCCAAGGGGGGTTCGCATGCGCAGCATCAGACAAACCCATCACGGGATGCGCAGACCGCACTTTGACTTTCCGGGGGGGGGGGGGCCGACGTCGCAAGCCACAGCGGCAATAGCGAAATCGAGATGGCGTTTTCAGCGCACCGCTCGGGACATTCTGCTCCAGTCCTGTGCCATATCGACAATCAGCCAACCGCGCCCTTCGCCTTCGTCCAGCCCGAGGTCCAGTTGCCCGACGTGGCGGTCGCGGGTCATAGGCGAACTCCCGGTCCGCGCCGGTGTGATGCACCAGCATGCTGAAGGACGGCCCCGCGTTCATCCCGCAGGGCCAAAATTTTTAAAGCCACGCGCCAGCGCTCACTGCGTGCCGCCCGGTTGCGCGAGTTTCTCCATCACCTTGTCGAGGCCGAAGGATGCCGCTTCCTGACGTGGCGGGTATTCCTTGAAGCTCTCGAGGAAGTTGGCCACGTAGGTCTGCGCCGGCACGAACATGTAGGCACGGTCGAGCATCCAGTCGTAGAAGGTATTCGACGTCCGGTAGCCCCGCTCATAGGGATCGCGGCGCAGGTTGAAGACGAGCGGCGTGCGCAGCGGCGTCAGCAACTCGATCCAGGCGCGGAACGTGGCCCAGGCCTTTTGCTCGAGGAAAGTGATCTTCCAGTCGGCATAGCGCAGCGCCATCAGGTCGCCATCATCGGAGAAATAGAAGATCTCCTTGCGCGGGCTCTCTTCGGTTTCGCCGGTCAGCAGCGGCAGGATGTTGTATCCGTCGAGATGGACCTTGTAGTCACGGCCACCGCCCACTTCGGCGACAGTGATGCCTTCCAGCAGGTCGTCCTTGATCGTCTCGTTCCCGGCAGCGGCAAGGAAGGTCGGCAGCCAGTCCATGTGATGGACGATCTCGTTGACCACTTCGTCCTCAGGGATATGCCCCGGCCAGCGCACCATCGCAGGCACGCGCCACGCGCCTTCCCAGTTGGTGTTCTTTTCGCCCCAGAACGGCGTCATCCCGGCATCGGGCAAGGTGTTCATATGCGGGCCGTTGTCGGTGGAATAGAAGACGATGGTGTTGTCCGCGATCCCGAGCTCGTCCAGCTTGTCGAGGAAAACGCCGATATCGGCGTCATGCTCGATCATGCCTGCGGTGTATTCGTCGACCTGTTTGCCGACGATCTCGTTGGCTCTTGCGCGGTTCTCTTCGCTGACATGCGTGCGGAAGTGCATGCGGGTGCCACTCCACCAGACGAACCAAGGCGTGCCCTGCTCGTTGGCGCGTTCGATGAAATCGATCGCCGCAGCGGTGGTCTCGTCATCCACGGTTTCCATGCGCGTCTTCGTCAACGGTCCGGTGTCCTCGATTTCGCCGTCAGCGTAGGAATGTTTGACGCCGCGTGGACCGAAGGCTTCCCGGAAGGTTTGGCCGTCAGCGGTCATCATGTCGGCCGGATAGTCCTCGTTCTCGGGCTCTTCCTCGGCGTTGAGGTGATAAAGGTTGCCAAAGAACTCATCGAATCCGTGGTTGGTCGGCAGGTGCTCGTCGCGGTCGCCGAGGTGGTTCTTGCCGAACTGGCCGGTCGCGTAGCCCTCGGCCTTGAGCAGGCCCGCGATGGTCGGATCTTCGACCTGCATGCCTTCCTGCGCGCCGGGCAGGCCGACCTTTGACAAACCTGTGCGGAACACCGACTGGCCCATGATAAAGGAGGAACGGCTGGCTGTGCAGGATTGCTCACCGTAGTAGTCGGTGAACATCATGCCCTCCTTCGCGATCCGGTCGATGTTGGGCGTCTCGTAGCCCATCAGCCCCCTCGTGTAGGCCGATATATTGGATTGGCCCACATCATCGCCCCAGATCACCAGAATGTTCGGCTTCGCGGCGGTTGCCGTGTCCTGTGCCGCGAGTCGGCCGCCCGATACCGCGACTGCGGCCACGGCCATCAGAAATAGATGCGCTTTGTGTCTTGGTGACATGACTGTCTCCCTGTCAGCGTAATTCGCTCGGTACAGCGCAGGTCCAAGGGCAAAGGTCGATTCCGCGGCATTGGCCTGCACCGCAGGGGAAGCTTGGGTGCCGTTGCGTCGTCCGTATAGGTGGACCAAGTACCTACACCGCGCTCGCAGGTGCGGAGTCAGCTGTCGAGCAGCGCCGCAAGATCGCTCCGCGGGATCGGCTTGGTGATGTAGCAGGCCGCCCCTGCCTCCAAGCACGCCTCCCGCGCGCCGGCGACATCTCGGCCCGTCATCACGGCGATACGCAGGTCAGGCGCCTCCGCCGCGAGCGCTGAAATGAGCTCGGCACCGCCGATCCCGGGCAGATGCAGATCGAGCAGAAGGACGGCGGATGATCTGGGCAACGCGCTGGCGAGCAGCGCCTCTCCGCTCTCGAAGGCGTAGACGGAAAACCCGAGGGATCGGACCGCACGTGACAGCGCGCGGCTGACGGCCGCGTCATCTTCAACGATCAGGACAATTCTGGGTTTCGGCTCCATGCGGGAAATCTAGACAGCCCCGCCTCGCAGGCATAGTTGGCCTCTGTACCTACATCACGGCCCGTCGATCCGCTTCGTGATACTGGCGCGCACGAGGTCGGCTATGCTGCGCAGGCCCATTTTCTTCATGACCCGTGCCCGGTGAACCTTCACCGTCTTCTCGGCAAGGCCGAGGTCATGTGCGATTTGCTTGTTCAAATTGCCTTCCACCACGGCCGCAAGCACCTCGGCCTCGCGGGGCATCAGGTTCCGAAGGCGCTCCTCGTATCGTGCAGCATCGCGCGTGATGGCCAGCGACTCTTCCACCCGCGCCTCGGCGGCCGCGAGCGTCGCCAAGAGCTTTTGCGAGTGAACCGGCTTGGTGAGAAAGTCGAAAGCCCCCACCTTCATCGCCTTGACCCCCATGCCGATGTCGCCGCGGCCCGTAAGGAACACGACCGGGCAGTTCGGCGCGATCGCCGCGATCTTTTGCTGCAGGTCAAAGCCGTTCAGCTTCGGAAGGTACATGTCGAGGATTGCGCACCCTGGCAGAGCAGGATCGAAATTGCCCAGGAAGGTCTCGGCATCTGAATGCATGCGGGCATCGAACCCCGCGCTCGACACCAGCCGTTTCAGGGCGCGACGTACGCGGTCGTCGTCGTCCACGATGTGAACGTGGAACACTCCTGACAATTCCCCACTCATGGCGCTGGAAGGGCAAGCTCGACACGTGCCCCCTCGCTGGTGCTGCTGGCAAAGCGCAGCGTGCCGCCATGCCTCTCCGCGATGCTCTGGCTGATCGAAAGACCGAGCCCCATGCCCTGTGCCTTGGAGGTCGCGAAGGGCTTGAAGGGACTGTCGCGCAACCCCTCCGACAACCCGGGGCCGGTGTCGGACACCGACAGCACACGCCGGTCGCCGTCGCCAAGTCCGGTGACGATCGTCAGCCTGCGCGTGTCTTCATCCGCCATCGCATCCGCTGCGTTGATCACAAGATTGAGCAGCACCTGCTGCAATTGCCGGACATCCGCGTTCACGGTGAGCGGGTCGCGGGAGAGCCGCAGCTGCACGGCCACCCCGCGCGCCAGCATCTCGCTCGAGACGAGGCGCAGGGTCGATCGTACCATCTCGTTCAGGTCGGCCATCTCAGCCCCCCCGCCGCCATTGCACATGAGCCGCCGCAGGTTGGTGATGATGTCCGCCGCGCGCCTGTCGTCCTCGGCAATGTCGCGCAGCACCTCGCCGACTTCGACGATGTCGGGCGGATCCTGCGCAAGCATCGCTGACCCCGCCTCGGCATTCGCGAGGATCGACGTCAGCGGCTGGTTCAACTCGTGGGCAATGGCGCCCGACTGTTCCCCGAGCTGCGCTATACGCGACAGTCTCGCCATCTCCATCCGCCGCCGGCCAAGTTCCTCGGCGGCCCGTCGACGGCGGCGATTCATGACGACCAACGCGGCAATCGTGCTCGACTGGAGGGGGATGATGACAATGGCCGCGGCGATCTGCACCCGGTACCGCTCCCAGGGACCAGGGGCGTAAAAGAGCAACTGGCTGTCCGCAGGGCGCCTTTCCGCATCGAGGCCGTAGCGCTTGAGCTTTCGCCAATCGAGCACGGACGTCACCGGCACGGTCACGCTTGGTGCCACGTTGGACTGATGATTGAGAACCTTCAAAGCCTGCTGAGCCATCACGGCGCCCGTAGCCTCGAAGGAGGAAAAGCTGCCGCCGACGACGCCTCGGCCGATGTTGGAACTGTAGACGCCATAGCTCGGAGCGCCCGAGACCTCGGCAATCGTCGCGACGACATCGGCCGGCACGAAGCGGCGCCCGTCGGCATCCTCGAAGATCGTAAGAATGATCAGGATATCCGATGCGTCGAGCCCCGCCGCCCGGTCCCGGAACTCCTGCAGGGAATGACCGGAGACGAATAGGACCTCCATGTCGCGGACATCCGACATCATGTCTTCCGCAATAGACTTCCACCGCTCATCGAAGACTGCCGATCCGGTGAAGATAAAGGCCCGTTTCGCTTCCGGCTGCAGTTGCCGCGCCAGGTCAAAAGTGCCGCGCATGTCGAAGGACGAAAGCACTCCATAGAACCCGGCGACACCGGAATACTGCGATTGGGTCGCGGCCTGAACGCCGCCATAGATCACCGGCGCCTCCGAGCCGGTCCTCGTTTGGAACTCGATTGCCACGGGCAGCGCTTCTGGTCCGACCGTCACGATGGCGCCGAGGGTTTGATCGGTGTATTTCGTGACGAGGGCGTCGACGAAACGGTGTTCTGCGGCAGCGCCGGGAAATCTCTGCGCATCGCGATACTCGCCATATATCTCGTATCTCGCCCACAGGCTGACAATTCACCTGCCCCAGGACCCACCGGCGCTCAATCTCCTGCTTCGCGTCGGCTGAAATGACTCGGCGGCAATGAAGCTGGCAATCGCGCCGACGATGCCGCGCTGCGACGGGCAAGTGCCGGTGAGGCAGCTATGCGAAAGGCTGCGGAGGCCGGCGGCCACCCGCGGCAGGCTGCCTCGCGCATCGGAGGTCGCAGGGACCGCCCCTTCCCGAGGGAAGGGAGGCGGTTCCGGGTCAGAGGCCGGCCATCACCGTGTCGACCGCGCGGGAGAGGCGAACAATCATTTCGTCAAGCTCGGCCTCGGTGGCGATGAAGGGCGGCGCCAGAAGCACGTGGTCGCCATGCCGGCCGTCGCGGGTACCGGGCATCGGGTAGCAGATCAGCCCTTCGGCAAAGGCAGCCTTCTTCAACTTTCCGGCAATGCCCAGCTTGGGATCGAAAGGTTCTTTCGTGCTGCGGTCGGCCACGAATTCCAGCCCGCGGAACAGGCCGCGTCCACGAATATCGCCGACATGGGCATGCTGCCCGAAACGTGCCTCCAGTGCGGACTGCAGGTAGGCGCCGCGCGCCTGCACCTGCGCCGGAAGATCGTTCTCGAGCATCTCCTGCACCACCGCGAGACCGGCCGCCGCGGCGACCGGGTGGCCGAGGTAGGTGTGCCCGTGCTGGAAAAAGCCGGTGCCATTGGCGATCGTCTCGTAAATCTGCTTCGAGCAGAGCATCGCGCCGATCGGCTGGTAGCCTGCGCCGAGACCCTTGGCGATGCAGAGGATATCGGGAGCAATGCCCTCCGCATCGCAGGCAAAGAGATGCCCGGTCCGCCCCATGCCGCACATGACTTCGTCGAGGATCAAGAGCACACCATAGGTGTCGCAGATCTCGCGCACGCGGCGGAAGTAGCCCGGCACCGAGGGAACCGCCCCCAGCGTTGCGCCGACCACCGGCTCGGCGATGAAGGCCATCACGCTGTCGGTCCCGAGGCGCAGGATCTCGGCCTCGAGCTCGTCGGCAACACGCAGCCCATAGGCCTCGAGGCTCTCGCCCTCGGGACGTTCGGCATAGTCGTAGCAGGGCGCGATATGGCTCATCTCGACCAGCAGCGGGGCGAACTGCTGCCGCCGCCAGGCGTTGCCGCCCGCCGAAAGCGCGCCGATGGTGTTGCCGTGGTAACTCTGACGGCGGGCAATCAGATGCCGACGCTGCGGCTCGCCGCGCTCGACATGGTATTGCCGGGCGAGCTTGATCGCGCTTTCCACCGCCTCGGAACCACCCGAGACGAAATAGACCCGATCAAGGTCGCCCGGCGCATTGGCGATCAGCAGATCGGCCAGCGCTTCGGCGGGTTCGGACGTCAGGAAGCCAGTGTGCGCGAAAGCGAGTTTCTCGACCTGCGCCTTGATCGCGTCCCGCACGCGCTGGTTGGAATGGCCCAGACAGGAGACCGCCGCGCCGCCCGAGCCATCGAAATAGCGTTTGCCCTCGGCGTCGATCAGGTAGCAGCCCTCGCCGCCCACGGCGGTGGGCAGGTCGGAATGGCAGTGGCGGGGAAATACATGGCTCATGAAAGCTGCCTTTCGAGCAGGGAGCGGAGCGCGGCGACCGAGGCCGCATTGTCGGGATGTGGGCGATTGCAGTGGTCGGTGAGGCTGTTCTCGAAGCCGACGCGCAAGGCACCGCCCTGCTTTGCCGCCTCGAGAAGACAGGCGTGCTCCTGCGGGCCGAAAGCGCAGACCATCCAGTCCCGGGCTTCTGGCATCGCATCGCGGAACGGATGAAGGTTCCCAGGGAACGACACCTGTCCGGCGGCATAGCGGCCCAGCACAAAGAGCACCGCCCTCTGATCTTGCCTGACGATGCCCCGCGCCTGCCAATCCCGAAGCAGCGCAATGTCCTCGGTATCATAGAGGATGTGCTGCACCTCGGTGCCCTGTTCATCGCAGATGCCATAGACACGCGGCGCGAGCTCCGGATCGCGCGCGATCTCGCGCACAGAGATGGAGGCCCAGCCGGGCCTGACCTGCGACAGGCACTGAAGCTGCGCGGGCACGTCGAAAACCCCCGCCGCCTCTGTCGTGATCTGCAAGCGCAGGTCAGGCACACGTTCCGAGATTGCCGCCAAGGTTTCGGCATACCGGCCAGCGTCGAGCGAATGCAGGCCGTCGTCGTCGCGCACATGCAGGTGCAGCGCATCTGCGCCCACGGCGCGGCAGGATACCGCCGTTGAGACGATCTGCTCGGTGGTGACCGGCAGGGCAGGATGATCCGCCCTGCCCCGCCGCGCGCCATTGGGTGCGACCATGATGTAGGGGCGTGTCATGCCTCAGACCTTCATCCGGTTGCCTTCGGGATCGAAGAGCGAGCCTTCAACCATGGTGGCATCAAAGAGGATTTCTGCGGCATCGATATGGACCCGGGTGCCATCGGCGACAGCATGGTGCGCATGTCCCAGCGCGACCGGTGTGCTGACGCGGAAGCCAAAAGTGCAGGACGACGTGTGCCCGGCAATCTTGCGCAAGGGCGCGGCGTGGGAGGGAAAAGGGTCGGCCATGGTTTCTTTCCGCAGGAGGAACGGCCCGAGAGCCGTTTGCGTCTGGTTTGCGTCCCCCCAACACTTGCCAGCAAAACGAAAACGGTCAATGGCTATGGAAAATAACGTTTGTACCACTCAAGCCTGAGATTTACAGCCATGGACCCGACGCTCAAAAACCGGACGATCGCCGCACTGCGAGCGCAGATCCCAGTCCTGCCGCGAGGCCTCCGAACGGGCGCAAAATATGTCATCGATCATCCCTCGGACTTCGGCCTCGACTCGATCCGCGAGACCGCGAAGAAGGCCGGTGTCAGCACCTACACGCTCGTACGCCTTGCAGAGCGGCTTGGGTTCGGCGGCTATGATGGGATGCGGGAACCGTTCCGCCAGGCCTTGGTGTCCGCCGCGGTTGTGGCCGAACGCCCCGCCTGGGTTGACGGTTTACGGGACGGGGGCGCACTGGGAGCCGTCCAGGCCGAGGCCGCGATGAACGAGATGGCCATCGTGCAGCGCAGCCTCGAGCGGCAGAACCTTGATCAGATGTCGCGCGTCGTCGACATGCTCATGGAGGCGCCGAGCGTCTATCTCACGGCGGTGCGCGCCAGCTACTCGCTGGCGTACTTTCTTCACTACGTCGGCCGGATGGCCCTGCCCTCGCTACAGCTCATCCCGCGCCACATGAACAGCGCCATCGACGAATTGCACACTGCCGAGGCCGGTGATGTGATGATCGCCATCACCTTCACCCCGTATTCGCGCGAGACCATCGAAGCTTGTGCCTTTGCGCAGAGCAAGGGCATGAAACTCATCATGATTTCCGACAGCGAGATCGTCTCACCGGAATTCAGCGCTGACGAGACCCTGCTCGTCTCGGTCCTGTCGACCTATCATTTCGGCTGCTACGCGGGTGCCATGGCGCTGATCGAAACGCTGATCGCGATGCTGGTGGCCCGCGGAGGAGACGAGGCCCAAGCCCGGATCTCCTCTTACGAAGAGTTGCGCAACAAGAGCCAAGTGTATTGGTCCGCAACGAAAAAACGCTAGTTTCGCAGTGTTCCAATCAGAGTATGCGTGCTGAATCCGTTATTTCTTATGCTTGCACCAAAAATGGGCGCCAGACCTGAGAAGGCCGGGCGCAGCCCCTGTATCGCGGCATCGAGCGCGCGCGAGCGAACCGGATCGAAGTCCTTAGCGACGTGGTGCAAGGCCGGAGCGCGCCGCGAAGGATCTGAACGCACGGGACATATTCGCGCCTGTGTTGGATCGGGTCGCGGCGGTTGTGGCGCGACCATGTCGCGGGTTGCCGTTGGCGTTTCCAGATTTTGATATATCAGGTGAAATATTTATTTCAAAGCTGGCATCCGATTTCTTGCATATTTATCCCTGGAGTCCCGCATCTTCGTATCGGGAAGCAGGCGTGCTCATCCAGCGAGATCAACAGCATTATACGGCGCGTTTGGGCATCTCGTGCCTGCAGGGAGAACTCCGCACGCACTTCTATCTTGATGTATTACGTGGAATATCTATACCTGAGCCAACGGATCGGATCGTCAGTAAATCGCCCCTCACCTCCCGGCTGAGTCACCATGTCCCTTCTTTCGGTATTGAAGCTCACCACACAGGTCCGCACGCCGCAGGGCTGGCGCACCGAGCTGGCGGGCGCCCCCGCCGGAATCGAGAGTGACGCCGCCATCGCCGCGCTCGACCTCGACGACTACGCATTTGCAAAGACCGGAGCCGGACATGCCTGACATGGACCTTCTCCTTCGCGGCACGATCGTCACGCCCGGGACCACGCTGGAAAACGGCTGGATCGCGGTCTCCGGCGGGCGCATCGCCGCGGTCGGACAGGGCCCGGACGCTCCCGCCGCCGCACGGACCATCGACCATGGCGACGCGCTGATCCTGCCCGGGGTGCTCGACGGCCAGACCCATGCGACCAGCGCCAAGGGCATGGCCGGCATCGCCGAGACCACCCGCGGCGCGCTGGCCGGCGGGGTGACCACGCTTGTGGACATGCCCTACGACAACCCGCTGCCGCTCGACCGCCCCGAACGGCTGGCCGAGACCCGCGCCGCCGGGCGCGACGGGCTGAAATGGTTCCCCTTCCACGGCGACAGCTTCAGCCTGCGCGTCGCCGCCACCTACCTGCGCGGCGCCCCGGTCTGGGACGGCGCGGAAATCCTCAACACCCCCGGCAGCGGCCGCTACGTGGCGCGTGGCGCCACCGGCTGGTTCGCCGATCAAGGACACGACCAATGACCCAGCTCACCTCTGACGCCAAGGGCGTCTACGTCATCTCCCTCACCCCTTTCACCGATCAGGGCGAGATCGATTGGGACAGCCTCGACCGGGTGACCGATTTCTACTTCGACAAGGGCGCCGACGGGCTCACCATCCTTGGCATGATGGGCGAGGCGCCGAAGCTCACCCAGGCCGAGAGCCGCGCCGTGGCCGAGCGGGTGATCAAGCGCGCCGCCGGCAAGCCGGTGGTGGTCGGCGTCTCGGCCCCCGGGCTTGCCGCCATCGGCGAGCTGGGCAAGGCGGTCATGGACATGGGCGCCGCCGGCTGCATGGTGACCACCCCCGGCAGCCTGAAGACCGACCCGCAGATCCACGGCTATTTCGCGCAAGCGGCCCGCACGCTCGGGGACGGGGTGCCTCTCGTGCTGCAGGACTTCCCGCTGGCGACCGGCGTGCAGATCTCCGACGAGGTGTTGGGCCGGATCATCGACGACGTCCCGCAGGTGGTCATGCTCAAGCACGAGGACTGGCCGGGCCTTGCCAAGATCAGCAAGCTGCGCCGCGCCGAGGCCGGGGGCCGGCGCCGGATCTCGATCCTCTGCGGCAACGGCGGGGTCTTCCTGCCCGAGGAAATGGCGCGCGGTGCCGATGGCGCGATGACCGGTTTCGGATTTCCCGAGATGCTGGCAGAGGTTGTGCAACGCGCCGCGGCGGGAGATATGGACCGGGCGCAGGACGTCTTCGACGCCTACCTGCCGCTGGTGCGCTACGAGCAGCAGCCAGGCGCCGGGCTGGCGGTGCGCAAATACGTGCTGGCAAAACGCGGGGCGATCGGCTCGGCGGCGCTGCGCGCCCCGGGCGCGGGGCTTGCCCCCGAGGCCATCGCCGAGGTCGAGCGTCTGCTGGCCCGGCAAGAAAAACGACTGAAGGAGCTGAACTGATGGATCTGGGACTGAAGGGCAAGACGGCGCTGGTGCTCGGCGCGAGCCGCGGGCTTGGCGCGGCAAGCGCCACGCTTCTGGCCGCCGAGGGCGCGCATGTGATCGCCGCCTCGCGCAGCGGCGAGGCCCCGGCCGAGGGCATGGAAGGGCTGACGCTCGACCTCGCCGATGCCGCCAGCGTCGAGGCACTGATCGCCCGGCTCGCCGAGCGGCCGGTCGACATCCTGGTGAACAACTGCGGCGGCCCCGCCGCCGGGCCCGCCAAGGGCCAGAGCAGCGCCGCCTGGCAGGCCGCCTTCGAGGCCATGGCCGCGCCGATCTTCGCCATCACCGACGCC
Organism: Salipiger sp. PrR007; assembly: GCF_010499845.1. NCBI lineage: Bacteria > Pseudomonadati > Pseudomonadota > Alphaproteobacteria > Rhodobacterales > Roseobacteraceae > Salipiger > Salipiger sp. PrR007. The sequence continues at coordinate 22,117 of NZ_JAAGOZ010000015.1, forward strand.
GCCCTGCCCGGCATGATCGCCAAGGGCTGGGGCCGCGTGGTCACCATCGGCTCCTCGGGCATCGTCCAGCCCATTCCGAACCTCGCACTGTCGAACGGCGTGCGCGGCGCGGTGGCGGGCTGGTCCAAGACCCTCGCCGAGGAGGTCGCGCCGCATGGCGTGACGGTGAACATGGTGCTGCCGGGCCGCATCGCGACCGACCGGCTGGCGCAGCTCGACGGGATCAAGGCCGACAAGTCCGGCGCCTCGCTCGAGGCGGTGCAGGAGGCCAGCCGCAAGACCATCCCCGCCGGCCGCTACGGCGCACCGGAGGAGTTCGGTGCCATGGTTACCTTCCTCTGCTCGCAGCAGGCGGGCTATGTCACCGGCTCGATGATCCGGGTCGATGGCGGGATGATCCGGGGGCTCTGATGACGAGGCTGACAGCGCCGGACCGGCGCGGCTCCGACCGTGGCGTGCTTGACTAGGGCCGGGCCCCGAACGGACAATGCGACGCGCCCGTCCGGGCGAAGCTGCGCGACAATGGCCGGCACATCGAGCCCGAGTAGCTGGCCATTGTCGCCCGCCCGGCGCTGAGCAAACGCGCCGACCTCGAGGCGGATCTGGAGGGCTGGGCACGGCTCAACTACGGGTGCAAGCCGGAGCGTCGGGACAAGGCACTGCAGCGCATGGCGGGGGCCGTGCGGGACCACAGGGAGCAGGCATGACGAAACTGCAAAAACCCGCAGCCGAGCGCGGCAAGGCGCCCTCGCTGACAGATCAGGCCTACGCCCGGCTGCGCGAAGAAATCATCACCTGCGCGCTGCGCCCGGGCACCGATATCGGCGAGCAGGACCTGGCGGCGCGGCTGTCGATGAGCAAGACGCCGGTGCGCGAGGCGCTGGCCCGGCTCACCCTCGAGGGGCTGGTCGAGGCCTTCCCGCGGCGCGGCTACCGGGTGACCCCGGTCACCGTGAAGGACATCACCGACATCTTCACCGTGCGCAAGGCGCTCGAAGCCGTGGCGGCCGAGCTCGCCGCGCTGCGCATGAGCGACGCGGAGCTCGACGAGCTCGAGGCGCTGTCGCATCAGACCTACGGGCAGGACAAGGGCCTGCCGGTGCTCGAGTTCGTTGCCGCCAACAACCGCTTCCACGCCGCCATCGCGCTTGGCGCCCGGGTGCCCCGGCTGCACGCGCTGATCACCGGCTATCTCGAGGAATGCACCCGGCTCTTCCACATGGGCGCGACGATCCGCGACGTCACCCCCGAGACCGAGGAAGACCACAGCCGCATCGTCGCCGCCCTGCGCGCCCGCGACGGCGCGGCGGCGCGCGAGGCGATCAGCCTGCACACCGAGAACACCCGCCGCGGCCTGCTGAGCGCGCTCATCGCGGACGAAAACTCGCCGCTCGAACTCTGAGCGTCCGGCGCGCCGGAAGACGGCGAATCCGTCTCTCGGGGTCGCGCGCCCTGATTACCCCTGGCCGCGGGCGAACATCACCACCCGCGACACCAGCCGCTGCCGCGTCTCGCCATTCTGGTTCAGGGTCAGCGTCTCGAAGGTCACCATCGCCCGCCCGGGGCGCGACCGCGACGGCTTGATTTCGGTCACCGTGCTTTGCGTATGCAGGATGTCGTCGGCCCGCGTCGGCTTCGGCCAGCTCACCTCCACCCCGGCACCGACCAGCCCGTCGGCCACGGGAACGGAGGCCACAAAGAGCTTCATCGTCAGCGCCGCCGTGTGCCAGCCGCTGGCGGCGAGCCCGCCGAAGAGGCTGCTTTCGGCGGCGGTCTCGTCGAGATGGAAGGGCTGCGGGTCGTACTGCGCGGCGAAAGCCTTGATCTGATCGGCGTCGAGCGCGTGCTCGCCGCTGACGAACCGGTCGCCCACGGCGATATCCTCGAGATGAAGGTTGCGGGGCGCGGCAACGCCGCTGGCTGGAGTCGGTGTGGTCTGCGTCATCTGCTCGGTCACGTCCTGGGTCTGTCCGCCTGCGCGCCCGGCAACTCCGGGCACCTGCGCATATGACGGATAGGCCCTGCCGAGGTCCAGCCCGCAGCGCGCTTCGCGCGGCGGGCGCGCAGCAGGGTCAGTGCTTGCGGACGATGCGCTTCTCGGCCCAGGGCGGCGCGATCTTCATCTCCGGGGTGATGGGGAGGTTGACGTAATATTCCATGTCGCCGTAGCGGCGGTCGTAGGTGCCCCACTCGCAGACGTATTCGACGCGATACCCAGCCATTTTCAGGAGTCCGTTGACCATTTTCATTCTCCTCTCGACCTGCCTCACCGGATATCGGTTGGTCCCGGTGGCGTGAGATCACCATAGCCCGGCACGCGCGGCGCGCGGAGACCCGCGGCGGGATGGCCCAGGGTGGCGGATGGGTGCGGCGCTCCCCAAACGGATAGGCCCCCTTCCCCGGCAGGCCAACTCCCGCCACCCGAAATCTTTCCGGTGGCTGGCACGCGGCGGCTGAGCGACACTGCCGCCATTCAACCCAATCCATTTTACGGGAGATTCAGCATGGGACTTTTCAGCTTCCTCAAGGGCAAGGGCAAGAAGCTCGGCACGGAGGCGACACCGGCCAAGGCCGAGCTCGAGGCCGAACTCGACACCCTCGGGCTCGACAAAAGCGGCGTCGAGATCGAGGTCGAGCCGGAGAGCTCCAAGGTGAAGATCAAGGGCCAGCCCAAGGACCAGGAGACCCGCGAGAAGATGATCCTCGCCGTCGGCAACATCGAGGGCGTGGCCGAGGTCGAGGATGAGGCCGACGGCCCCGCCCCGGTGTTCCACGAGGTCAAGGAGGGCGAAAACCTGTGGAAGATCGCCGAGGCGACGCTGGGCGACGGCGCGCGCTACAGCGAGATCTTCGAGGCCAACAAGCCGATGCTCAGCGACCCGGACAAGATCTACCCCGGTCAGGTGCTGCGCATCCCCGCCTGATCGCCCCTCGAGCGGCCGGGCCAGTCGCGTGCCGGGAGCCGCCGTGCTGGCGCGATTTTCAGCACGCGGCTGCCCATCCGCCGGGCAGAGCCCGCCCCGGCGCGCCCCGGGCCCGGGGCGCGCCACAACGCCAGCTTGCCTTTTCGGCCGACCGCGGTGACAGTACCTTGGTCAGGAATGGCGGAGTGGTCATGGCACGCGAAATCGAACGAAAGTTCTTGGTCGCATCCGAAGGCTGGCGCTCTGCAGTTGTTTCGCGGGTCGACCTGCGCGACGGGATCATCGCCTTCCGCGACGGGCGCAAGGTTCGCCTGCGGTTCTACGGCCACAACCATGCCACCCTCGCCGTCAAGGGTCCGCGCACCGGCATGTCGCGCGACGAGTTCGAATATCCCATCCCGCTCGAGGACGGCCGGGCGCTGCTGACGCTGCATTGCGATGGCCCGCCGATCTGCAAGACCCGCCACCACGTCCAGCACGAGGGGCAGCCTTGGACCGTGGACGAGTACCACGGCGCGCTCGAAGGCACGCTGATTGCCGAGATCGAGCTGCCCTCCGAAGAGACGGATTTCGCCCGCCCCGCGTGGCTTGGGGCCGAGGTCACCTACGACCGGCGCTACCGCCAGTCGGCGCTGCTGCAGCGACATCGGATGGTTCTGGCGGACAGCGCCTGAGGTGGAAACCTTTGCAGAACGCCGGCTTATATGCTTCCCTGACAGGGCGAACAGGCGAGTCGCGCTTGATTATTGTAGAATTTTTAACCTCTCCCGCGGCTCGCGGATAATTTGTGACCCCGGCCCGGCATCTCGATCGCCGTGCCGGAACAGACCAGACCCTATTTTGTCGTGTTTTTTGATCGTGAGGAATTATGAAGTACCTTTTAGTCAGTACAGCCGCGCTGGCGCTCCTGGCAGCCTGCAGCGACGGCAAGACCAGCGCCCGCAGCAGCCACTCCAGCGCAGTCACCCCGCTCACCGATTTCACCACCCCCGAAGACGGCACCTACCGCGCCAGCGGCATGGCCGTCTCCTCGGGGTACACCACCGATGCTTCGGGCAAGGTGCTTTCCTTCGGCACACCCGAGACCGAGACCGATATCACCGCGGACATGACCTACGAGGATGGCCTTCTGACCGCCGTGACGCTGACCACCAGCAAGGGCACTGTCACCCTCTCTACCGCCGATGGCGACAGTTTCGACGTCAGCACCGTGCTCAACGGCATCCTTGCGACAAGTGCTGATGGCGATGTCATGCTGGTGGCCGCGGACCCCACGAAGGGCGGCTACAGCTACCAGACCTTCGGCGCCTGGCAGTCCGGGCTCAACGGCACCTCGCGCGTGGCGGGAGCCGGGTCGCTGGGCGTGCGCACCTCGGAAAGCCAGATGCCGACCACCGGCACCGCCAGCTATTACGGCGACAGCCTCGGCCAGGTGGTGACTGGCGACAAGGTGGAAATGACCACCTCCTACATCGCCGTCGACACCGACTTCGATATGGTCGAGATCTACAGCAGCGACACGGTCACCGCCGACCCGACCACCGGGGCGATCACCGGCGACCGCTCCGACCTCGACTTCTACACCGCCGGTAGCGTCAGCGGTACCGGCTTCGCGGCGGACATCGACACCGGCGTGCTGACCGGCTCGGTCGACGGGCAGTTCTACGGCGACAATGCGCAGGAGGTGGGCGGCACCTTCTCGGGCAGCACCGCCGACAGCACCTACTTCGGCGGCTTCGGCGCGGTCGACAGCAGCCGCTGACCATGCTCCGCCCGCCACGGGCCCTGACCACCGTGCTCGCGCTTGCCGCGATGGCGCCGGTGGTCGGGGCACCGGGGGTGCAGGCCCAGCAGGCCGCCGTCCCTGCCCCCGTATCCCCGACCGCCTCCCCTGCCCCGACCCAGATCGAGGCCCGTTTCCAGCAGGCCTTGGCCGCCCTCGCCGGTGGCCAGCCCGGGGCCGCGGTGCGCCTCCTGCGCGGCTTGCTTGCCGTCGATCCCGGCCTGCTCCGCGTGCGCCTCGAGCTGGCGCGCGCGCTCTTCGAGGCCGGCGAATATGCCCAATCGCGCGAGCAGTTCCGCATCGTGCTCTCCAGCCCCGACCTGCCCCCGGCTGTGCGCGCCAACGTGCTCCGCTTCCTGCGCGCCATCGATGAACGCCAGGGGCTGCGCAGCCGTTTCTCCTTTGCTCTGCGCGCCCCCGCGGGGGCCGGACGCAGTTACGACAGCGACGAGATCGTGACCGATTTCGGCTCCGGTCCCGTGGTTCTGACGATGGACCGCGACGAGGCACCGCTCACCGGGCTCGAGCTTTCGGGCGCGCTCCGCAAGCAATGGCCGCTGCACGCCCGCCAGGGCGGCGCCCGGCTGACCGGCTACCTGCAGGCCGAGGGCGATCTCTACCAGACCTCCGGAAGTGACTGGGACGAGCTCGGCGCCGATCTCAGCGCCGGCCTGCAGCTCACATGGCCGCAGACCACCGCCTGGGCCGAGGCCATCGCCGGGACCGACTACTTCGGCGGCGACAAGCTCGAGGACCGTCTCGGCATCGGGGCCGGCGTCAGCTGGCGCACCGCCTCGGGTCTCACCACCACGCTCGAGGCCGAATGGCTCGACGTCGATCTCGAGCGCTATCCGGGTATCGACGTGCAGCGCGCCAGCGCCAAGCTCACGGTGATCCGCCCGCTGCGCGGCCGCGCCCAGATCGGCGGCAGCCTGTCGCTGCAGCACCAGGAGGCAGAGCGCGACGACCTCTCCTACGACTACGCCGAGCTGCGCCTCGCCGGCCGGGTCGAGGTGGGCGGCGGTTTTCTGCTGGAGCCCTCCGCCTATGCTGCCGCTTACGACCAGATCGGCGCGAACCCGATACTCGGCGAGGCCCGCCACGAGACCGAATACGGGCTCGAGCTGCGGGTCGACAAGACCGACACCTTCCTCTTCGGTCGGCTCACCCCCTACGTGCAGATCGAGGCGGCGCGGCGCGAAAGCACTTTCGACGCCTACAGCTACCGCGACCTGCGGCTCAGTGCCGGGTTGACCAGCGCCTTCTGACCGCGGCCCGCTCAGTCCGGAGGGGCCGCGCCCCCACTACCCCGCGACTGCCTTCATCCAGGCGCTCATCTCGCGCAGCCGGTCTTCGGCGGCGCTGCCGAAGCCGATGGCGTGCAGGTAGTCGCGCACCAGCCCCTTGCCGGAATCGACCTCCACCGCGACCCCGGCGGACCGAAGCGCCTCGGCATAGGCGATGCCGCTGTCACGCAGCGGGTCGTGCTCGGCCAGCGCCAGGTAGGCCTGCGGCAACCCTGCGTGATCCCGCGCCAGCAAGGGCGAGATCAGCGGATCGCTCAGGCGCCGCGTGGTGTCGGGGCAATATTGCGCATGCGCCGACAAAAGCTGCGCCAGCGTCCAGAGCGGGCCTTCGGCATATTCCGTGCAGGAGGGCCGCGTCGTGTCGAAATCGCAGACCGGGTAGATCAGCAGCTGCGCCGACAGCTTCACCCCGGCATCGCGGCAGATCAGCGTTGCGGCGGCGGCAAGGTTGGCCCCCGCCCCGTCGCCGCCGATCGACAGCCGCTCCGGGTCCAGCCCCAGCGTCCCGGCATGATCGCGCGCCCAGCCGAGCACCGCCGGTATCTGCTCCAGCGCCGCGGGATAGGTCTGTTCGGGCGCCAGCGCGTAATCCACCGAGATCACCAGATGCCCGGACCAGGCGGCGAGCCGCGCGGTGATGTTCCAATGCGTCTCTGGGCTGCCCTGCCGCCAGGCACCGCCGTGCAGGAACACCATCCCCGGCAGCGGCTCGGTGCCCGGGGGGCGGAACAGCCGCACCCGCACGGGCCCGCGGTCCGTGTCAATCCAATGCTCCTCGTCGGTCTCCACCCCCTCGGGGCTCGGCAGCCGCAACGAGCGCGAGACGGATTCGAAATGTAGCCGCCGCGTCGCCGCATCGCCTTCGGTCGGCAGCGTCGCCCAGGTGGCGTCCCAGGTCTCGCGGAAGCGGTAGATGTCGGGATGGATGGCCCGCGCCTCGGCGATCGGCTTGGTCGAGGCCTCCTCGACGGACAGCCCCGGCTTCATCAAGAAGCGCAGCAGCATGTCGCCGACGTGGCGGCGCAGTTGTTGCTGCCCCTTGGGCTCGAAGAGCGCGGTGCCGAAGAGGCTGGAAAAGGTCGCGCGGTTGGCGACGTTGAAGATCGCCAGTGCCGAGATGTGCCAATGCAGCTCGATCGCGGTGAGCCCGCGGCGGAACAGCCCCTCGGTGCAGCCGCGCTGGTAGATCTCGTCGAGCAGCCGGATGGCCGAGATGTTCTGGCCCGACAGATCGGCCGCCTTCTTCATGTGGCGCGCCTTGTGCATGTTCTCGACCATCACCAGCCGCACAAAATCCTCGTGCGAGGCATGATGGTCGAAGGTGAATTCCGCCAGCCTCCGCAGCGCCTCGACCGGGTGCAGGCTGGCCAGTTCCAGCTCGTCCTCGGCCGCCCGCATCTGCGCATAGGCATCCTCGAGCACCGCGCGGTAGAGCCCTTCCTTGTCGCCGAAGTAATAATAGATCATCCGCTTGGAGGTCTCGGTGCCCGCCGCGATCTCGTCGATCTTCGCCCCGGTCAGCCCATGCGCCACGAAGGCCTTGCGGGCCACCTCGAGGATGTTCGCCCGCACCGCTTCGGGATTCTGCTTCCAGTGGCGACGTGCCGCCCCAGTGTCGTCGGATGCCGGACCGGAATTCGTCACGATGCTCTCCTCCATGTAATCACTCCGCTCGAAAACTTCGGGAGCCGCGCCCGCCTCTCGACCGCTCCGGCGCCGCGCCCCGAGACAATCCTCGAGACATGCAAATGCCGATGCGTGTGACGCCGCCCCGTACCCGCGCCGCAAGGCGCCAAAAAAAATTCTTAATTAAACAGATCGTTCAAAATCATCACGGCCTTCGGACGGGCGCCGACGACCGAAACCGGCACGACCCCTGCCCTATGTCCAATGACACGTCCCACGGTATAGTGATTTGCGAGCCACGTCACGACCCGAGGTGGCCCTGCCGTGTCAAAGGAACTCCGGCGAACATTGTTGCACCGCCGGACCGTCGGGATTTGTCCAACACCGCCCGAGACTTGGGCGCCACGCGTCGGGATAGGCCAAAATGCGGCGCCCTTGCGCTCCCGAACCGGCCCCCCTGCCCTATTGGACCGGGCGCCGTTCATCCTCGAGCGCCGCCTTGCCGGACAGCGCCCAGCGAGTCAGCGGCCACGAGAGCCCGATCAACACCAGCCCGGCGATCGCGCTGCCAAAGAAGAGCTGGTTGAACAGGCCGGGCAGCGCCGAGGGGCTCTCGGTGTCCATGCCCGCAGCGAGCAGCCCCGCGAGCAGGTTGCCGAGCGAGGCGGCGAGGAACCAAAAGCCCATCATCTGGCTGACGAACCGCTCGGGTGCGAGCCGCGAGAAGGTCGATAGCCCCACCGGGCTCAGCAGCAACTCGGCGCAGGTGTGGATGAAGAAGGTGCCGACGAGGAACAGCGCCGAGACCTTGGCCCCGGTCATCGCGATCTGCGCCGCCGGCACGAGGATCCAAAAGCCCAGCCCCACCAGCACCAGCGCCAGCCCGAACTTGACGAAGACCGAGATCTCCCAGCCCCTGTCCTGCGCCCGGGTCCAGAACCAGGCAAACAGCGGCGTCAGCAGGATGATGAACGCCGGGTTGAGGTTCTGGAACCACGAGGCGGGCACCTCGAAGCCCAGAAGGTCGCGGCGGGTCAGCTCTGCGGCGAAGATCGACAACGACGAGCCGGCCTGCTCGAAGCGCGACCAGAAGACTGCTGCGGCGACGAAGAGCACGGCGAGCACGATCATCCGCTTCCTCTCGTCCTTCGACAGGTCCCCGGCGATGTAGATGTTGAGAAAGAAGCCCACCGCCACGGTCACGATCAGCACGCCGGTCGCCTGCGCCACCCCCGCCGCGCTGGTCACCTCGATCACCCCGGTGCCAATGAGCAGCGCCAGGATCACCACCACGGCGCCGGTGATCCCGAGGCTCACCCGGCGGTCGCGCCGGTGCGTCGCCGCATCCACCATCTTGGGCGGCGGCCGCTCGCCCTTGCCGCGCAGCGAGCGCCGACCGGCATAGAGAAAATTGAGCAGCCCGATCGCCATGGCCACCGCCGCGGCGCCGAAGCCCCAGTGCCAGCCCCAGACCTCGCCGAGATAGCCCGCGACGAAGCCGCCGAGGATCGCGCCGACGTTGATGCCCATGTAGAAGAACGAAAAGCCCGCATCGCGCCCGCCGACGTCCTCCTTGGGGTAGAGCTCGCCGACCATGGTCGAGATATTGGGCTTCAGCAGCCCCGTCCCCAGCGCGATACACGACAGCCCTGCAAGGAATACCCAAGCGGTTGCGCCCGAGATCGCGAGCAGGATGTGCCCGACAATGATCACCACGCCGCCCGCCGCCACCGCCTTGCGCGCGCCCCAGAACCGGTCTGCCACCCAGCCGCCCGGCAAGGCGAGGATGTAGACCGCTGCCGTGTAGATGCCGTAGATCGCCACCGCTTCTGCGGTGTCCAGACCCATCCCGCCGGTCTCCACCGCATCGACGAGATACAGCACGAGGATGGCCCGCATGCCGTAGAAGCTGAAACGTTCCCACATCTCGACGAGGAAGAGCGCGGGCAATCCGGCGGGGTATCTGGACAATCTGGACATCAAGGGCCCTCGATGCAGTCAATCTTTCATTGATAGCGCGATTTTCCCTTCGGCGGGTGAGATTTGGCGGCAACTCGCCTCCTGCGAGCGGCGGCTTGCCGACGCGGTGCCCGGGACTGAGGCATATATTTAACATAATACTAATATAGGTCCTTTGCAGAGACCCGCTGTCCCCGCGGGGACAGGGTCGCGAGCGCGGCAGCCATACGCCCTCAGCAAGGCTGTCCCCGCGGGGACAGATGCGCAGCTGGCCATGGCATTACCCCGGGGTGTCCCCGCGGGGACACGTTCGATGCGACACCCGCAGGCGGGTCCGTGCGCATGCAGAAGCCCTTGTCCCCGCGGGGACAGGACCACAAACGCGGCGGCCAAATGCCCTCAGCAAGTCTGTCCCCGCGGGGACAGACGCGCGGATGGCCATGGCGATATCTCAGCCTGTCCCCGCGGGGACAGCTTTGATGCGGAACCAGCAGGCTGGTTCGCGCGCACGCAAAACCCCTGTCCCCGCGGGGACAGGGACACAAACGCGGCGCCCACCCGCCCTCGGCAAGGCTGTCCCCGCGGGGACAGATGCGCGGCTGGCCGTGGCGATATCCCGGCGTGTCCCCGCGGGGACAGCGTCGGTGCGGCGCCCGCATGCTGGACAGCGGGCACGAAAAAGCCCCTGTCCCCGCGGGGACAGGGGCGCGGCCCTGCTGGCGATGTGCCGCGCGTCAGTCGTCGAGCGCTGCCATGAAGGCAGCAACTGCGGCCTCGAGCCGGTGGCGGTCGATGCTGGAGAAATCGCGCTCCATGGCCAGCTCGACCTTGCCGTCGCGCGCCGCGCAGCGGACTGTTCCCGCGGGGACAGTACAGCGCAAGGTGGTCTTGGCCGCGGCATTGGCCGAGCTGCCCTTCGGTTTCGGGCCGGCCTTGGGCGCGCTCTTCAGGGCGTCGGCGAGCCGTGCGACCTCGTAATCGGACGAGACCTCGCCCTGCCCCGACAGCATCTCGCGCAGCCCGTCGGTGAAGCCCTCCTCGTCGCCCATGCGCTTGACCAGGTCGAGACCCAGCTTGCGCGGGATCGCCTCGGCGTGGTGCAGATCGTCGCCCAGCTCCTCGAGCAGCGTGGCGAAATGGCGGATGTAGCTGCGCTTCTGCCGTCCGGCAGAGGCGTAGAGCAGGGTGATCGACTCTTCGATGTCGGTGGTCTCGGTGTTGGGATCGCGGGCGAAGCTGAGCGCCAGCTGCGCCATCTCGGCAAAGGAGATGCCGCGGCGCACAAGGTTCTCGTCGACCATCTTGCGATAGAGGCCGACCAGCGCCTCGCCCGAGGCAACTAGCCCCGCGGGGATGCGGGCATAGGCCTCGTCGCCGGTCTCGGCATAGAGCTCGCGGTAGGCCGACAGACGCCGGAAGCCCTGGACCAGCTCGTAGTGGTCGTCCACCGGCTCGACCCGGATCGGGTTCGACAGGCCGACCTCGCGGATCGAGGCCTTCAGCTCCTCGATCTCTGGGTCGGGCCCGGCGGCGCGGTCGCGGGTCAGCTTGGTGGTCAGCACCGCGTCGATCGGTACGAGATCGGTGATCAGCCCGGCGCGCTTCAGCCGGACGTAATCATGCGCAAGCCGGTCGTTCTCTTCGCGGATGGCGCGCTCGGCCTCGGCGCGGTCACGCAGCGCCTCGGCGTTTTCCGAGATCGCCGCCGCCATCGGCCCCCGCCGGGACGCGCCCGGCTTGGCCCGGCCGCCGCCGGTGTAATAGCCCTCGGGGCCGCGCGGAAACTCTTCCTCCGCCGGCGCCTCCGTCCCCGCGGGGAAGTCGATGTCGAAACCGCGTCGCTTGCTCATGCCTCATCCTCCAGCTTGTCCCAGGCCGCCTGGACATGGGTGCGGAATTCCTCGTAGGCGCGATCGAAGGAGGCGCGCGCCCGGCGCCAGGTTTCCCGCGTCATCTCGCGGTAGTCGATCTCGTAGATCGAGCTCAGGAAGCGCCCGGACTGTTCGACCGCGCGGGTCATCTCGATCGGGTGCTCGGTCATTCTTTCATCCCAGACCTTCTGGAAGGCTTGACGCATCGCGCGGTGCAGCTCGTTGCCGGTCTCGTAGCGCGTGAGCAAGAAGCGCACGTCGAGAAACGCCTTGGGCAAAGTGAGCGTCCCCGCGGGGACAACCCCCTCGAAGCCCGACAGATCGCCGAGCGCCTCGGAGAGCTGGCCGATGAAGGAGGTGGTGGAGTCGTACTCCCAGTAGCCCGGCCCCGAGGGGATATAGAGCATGTCGGCGGCGAAGACCGCGTTCATGCTCTGGTAGCCGATGGCGGGCGGGCAGTCGAAGATCACCAGGTCGTAGGCGTCGGGCGGCAGGCTGTCGAGATAGCGGCTGACCGCGGCGAAGAAGGACCACTCGGGGTTGAGGTGCCGGTACTGCGCGCTGGCGAACTCGACGAAGGCGGCGTTGGCGCAGCTGGGGATGACATCGATCGTCGGCCAGGAGGTCGGCTTGATGAAGTCGGCAGCGCGCAGGTCGCGCAGGCCCATGGAGGTGATCGCCTCGGGCAGCTTGCGCTGGGGCAGGGCGGAGCCGCTCTCGGCCCCGCGGGTTGCGGCGTTCATCCGCTCGGTCTCGCGGATCAGGTCGCGGGCCATGATGCCCCAGACGGTGTATTCCTCGGTGACGTCCGAAAGGCCCATGGAGTGGCTGAGCGTCGCCTGCGGGTCGAAGTCGACGCAGAGCACCCGGTAGCCGTCAAGCGCGGCGGCATGGGCGAAATGAAGCGCCACCGTGGATTTGCCGGCACCACCCTTGAAGTTGGAAATGGCGACGCGGAAGGCCCGCTTCTTCGCCGGGCGGTAGGGCATCAGGCTCTTGCGGTTGACCTTCAGCTTGCGGCGGATCTCGTTGATCTCTTCGAGCGAGTACCAGCGCTGGCGGCCGTCCTCTTCCACCAGGCCCTGCGGCAGGTGCGGGTCGGCGGCCATGCGTCCCCGCAGAGTGGACTGGTTGACCTGCAGGATCAGCTCGGCGACCTCCCAGCTCGAGAAGCGGCGCAGGGTCTTTTCCATCTCGGGCGAGAAGGTCTGCTGCCGGATCCATCCCTGCATCTTCAGCGATTGCGCCTGCAGCCGCGCAAGGTCTTCATGTGTAAACATCCTGCCTCCTGTCCCCGCGGGGACACCTTATAGTGTCGCGCCACTGCGGGCGCTTTGCCTCTGTCCCCGCGGGGACACTCTGCCGTTTCTGTCCCCGCGGGGACGCCGGACCGTGGGGGTGTCCCCGCGGGGACACCCTCTCGGCTTCTGCCCGGGGCCGCGCTCCGAAACCACCCTGTCCCCGCGGGGACAGGCTTTCCGAAAACGCGGGACGCTAATTTCCGATGGGCTGGAATTTACGCCGAATTTGCAATCAAGGCAAAAGCTAATACTCTGGAAACGCGTGATCAGCGAAATTGCGTGGCTTTTGGGTCGGTCCCCGCCGCAGCGCCCGTCCCCACAGGGCGCCGCGCGAGTCGCAAGGGTCGGAACCGATTCGGGAAATTCGCCGCGCACCCTGGGGAGAGGGACCGAATAATGGGGGACACGATCTGGCCTCCCGCTACATATTGGGGGACATTTTTGCCTCAATAGGGGACATCCTGCATGTCCCCCCATACCAGAATACCCATTTTTTCATTCTGAAATGCGAAGAGGGGCAGACCCGTCCTCGCCCGCCGCTTGACAGAATCGAGAAACCGGACGCAAATAGCCCAAGGTTGGGAAAGAGCGTTGGGTTTGACCGAAAGTGGCCCCGCGCTTTCCCCGCCACCGACGCAACGGGCCAGCAGAGCCCGGAACCACAGAGGCACCGCGTACAGGCGGGGACAGAGCGAGGGGCAGCGACATGCTTGCCACGAAAGCGGTCGGGCGCAATGCCTCGGCCCTAAAATATGATTTGCTCACCGTGATGGGGGCCTTTGCGCTGGCGCAGGAGAAGGGCCGGCAGGTGCTGGTTCTGCGGCTGATGACGCTGATCACCGCCCGCTACAACTGGGCGCGCGACGAGCTCGCCGTCGGGCAGCGCGAGATTGCCCGGCTTTGGATGGTGGATGAGCGCACGGTCAAACGCGAGATGGCCAAGCTGCGCGCCATGGGCTGGCTGCGGGTCAAGCGGCAGGGCGCCCGGGGCAGGGTCAGCGAATATTCCCTCGCCATCGAGCGCATCCTCGAGGACAGCCGCGACCGCTGGGGCGACGTCGGGCCGGACTTCGAACAGAGGCTCTCGGGCAGCGAGCCGGACGAGAAGATCGTGCCCCTCCCGATCAAGGGAAAAATTCCCGCGCCGGATCTCACCGACGATTCCGACTGGGGCTTGGCCAAGGCTATCCTGCACGAGGAGGATCCGGCGCTCTATGCCGCCTGGTTCGCCGCGCTCGAGCGGCGCGAGAGGGCAGGGGCGCGGCTCGTGCTGGGCGCGCCGACACGCTTTCATGCCAGCTATGTCGCCGGCCATCTCGGGGCGCGGCTGCTGAGCGTCTGTCGCGGCGTAGATGCGGGCATCGACGAGGTGCAGGTCATCGCCTGACCCACCGGTCCAGCGGCCGTTCGGGACCCTGTCGTAGCTGCGCAAAGAACCGCCGATTCACAGGCCACAGTTGACGCTTTCTCTCGGGCAGAGCACTCTGGCTGGGCATTTGAATTTCGCATTTTGAAAATCCCTATTTCGGAGGCAGGTCATGCCCACGACGCAGTCAACGCCGTCGCTTGTCGGCTTTCCCGAGGTCAGCTTTTCGGCCAGCCTGTTCGCCGGCCTGACCGAAGCCGAAAATCTAAGCATTGACAGTGGGTTCGCGGTTGTTTCGAACCCACACGCCTCGGGCGGACGCTACCTGCAGGCGACCGCCGCGACGTCGCGCGCGGGGGGCGTTTTCGAAGGTCCGGTCGGGCTCTACGAGATCAACCTGAGCTATTTCGACGAGACCGACGGGGTCTCTCACATGGAGGTGCTGGTGAATGGCGCGGTGGTCGTGGCCTTTGACTGGGACGCGACCGGCGGGGATGCCATCGTCACCAAGGCCTCGGCGGCGGTGACTTCGATCGCCGGGCTGGTGCTGGCGCCGGGCGATGTGATCGAGCTGCGCGGCATGGCGGACGGCGGTGAACCTCTGCGCACCGATGCGATCGAGATCCTCGCCAGTGCAACGCCGGCGGTGGGCGAGAGCTTTGTCATCGAGGCCGAGGATCTGCAGATCCTGTCGGGCTTCAGCATCGCCAGCAACGGCGCCGCCTCGGGCGACCAGACCCTGCAGCACGTGGGCGGCGGTACCGCGCGGGCAAGCTACACCGTGCAGCAGGCGGGGAGTTTCGATCTGGCCATCGGCTATTTCGACGAGACCGACGGCGCGTCATGGATGCAGGTGCTGGTCAATGGCACCGTCGTGGCGGACTGGGCCTGGGATGCGACCGGCGGCGCGGCGATCGCCAGCACCGCCAGCAAGGCCAGCGAGGTGATCGAGGGGCTCGCGCTGGGGCTCGGCGACGTGATCGAGCTGCGCGGCCAAGGCGACGGCGGCGAGCCGCTGCGGGTCGACTACCTGGAGTTCACCGCGGTGGCGAATGGGCCGAACGGGCCGACCCCGCCGCAGGGGACGCTGGATCTCTGGTACACGCGAGGCGCCGAAGTCTATGTCGCGCTCAATGACGGCAGCGGCGCCTTCACCGAGGTCGACACCGGTCTCGCGGCTGGCGGCTCGCTGCGCGCCGTGGATATGGACGGCGACGGCGATCTCGATTTCCTGCGCGTCGAGGTGGCCGACCCGTTCCCGCTGCCCGATCCCTCCAGCTACACCGACGACTTCGAGTTTGTCGTCGAAACCACGGTCTATGAGAACGACGGCAGCGGCGGCTTCAGCGTCGTGGCCACCGACACCACCAGCTACTGGACCGGAGTCTATGGCTGGCCCGCCGAGGATGTCAGGCGGGCGTGGCAGATCCTGGAGGTGGGCGAGGCCGGTGACATTGATGGCGACGGCGACGTGGATTTCGTCGGGGCGTCGTGGCTTGGCAACGAGCTGCTGCTCTTCGACAATAACGGCGACGACAGCTTCAGCCTGTCGGTGCTGCCGATCCCGTCGGAGCATTTCTTCGCTGGCGAACTCAGCGAGGGCGGCAACTACATCCGGCTGGCCGACATGAACGACGACGGGTTGCTCGACCTCCTGCTCAGCGTTGCCTGGGAGACCAGCTCGACGCAGGTGATTATCAACGACGGTGCCGGGAACTTCGACTGGGTCGGTAGGTATGGCGGCAGTGACGATGGCAACAGCACCGAGATTCCCGCCGATCTCGACGGGGACGGCGATCTTGACGTGCTCTACGTGGCGATCAGCGACGGCGGCGGCATCAACACCTATATCAACGACGGGACCGGGGCGAGCGACAGCTACGGACCATGGTTCCCCAAGGGCGAGCTGAACGGCATCGGTGGGCTGCAGATCGCCGATTTCGACGGGGATGGCGCGCTGGAGATGGTCAATGCCAGCATCCAGAGCAGCTCCGAGGATCTCGACCCCGGGCTGCGGGTGTTCGAGTTCCCGGTCGAGGACGGGATGATAGACATCGTGGTCGACAAGCTCGATCCGAGCATCGTCGGGCAGATCACGGCGCAGGGGGATTTCGACGGCGATGGCGACATCGACCTGATCCTCCGCGCCAGTGGCACCCCGATTGGCGCGGCGCCCTATCTGCTGCTCAACGATGGGAACGCCAATTTCACCGCCGTTCCGACCGGCCTGGCGGACTTCGACGAAACCTATGGCTGGCAACGGGCGGGCGAGTTCGCAGAGCTTCTCGTCGCCTGATGCCCTACCGACACCGGATGCGGGGGCCCGGTTGCGGAACCGGGACCACGCGGGGACGGGGGCACCGCACCCCCGGGAGCCGGTCGCGCCATGGCGCGGCCGGTATCTCTTCACGGTCTCTCTTCACGGGGCAGGGGAGGCGCCGCGGCCGCCGGGCCAGGGGCCCGCGGTCAGTGCCCGCCGGGCATCGTCGGCGGGATCGCTGGCGGGCGGCGAACGAAGAAGCTCGCGCCGATCATCAGCAGCGAGATCAGCCCGCCGGTGAGGAAGCCCGCGCGCACCCCGGCGGCGGTGGCGTCCACCAGTTCGGCCCCCGCGGCCATCTCGGTGCCGATGCGGATCGACATGATCGACACGAAGAGCGCGATGCCCGCCGCGCCGGCCACCTGCTGCACCGTGCCGATCACCGCCGAGCCGTAGGAGTAGAGATCCTTGGGCAGCGAGCCGAGCGAAGAGGTGAAAAGCGGCGTGAAGAGCAGCGCGAGGCCGATGCTGAGCAGCAGGTGGCAGACCAGCACCTGCCAGATTGCGCTGCCGGTGCCGAGCAGGGACATCGAGCCGAGCCCGAGGCAGACCAGCACCGATCCCGGGATCACCAGCTTGCGCGCGCCGATCCGGTCGAAGGTGCGTCCGACCCAGGGCGCCATGAGCCCCATCGCCAGCCCGCCCGGCAGCAACAGGAGACCGGCCTCGAGCGGTTCCATCCCCAGCACGTTCTGCATGTAGATCGGCAGCAGGATGATCATCCCGAAGAGCGACATCATGCAAAAGGCCATCATCACCACGGCGACGCTGAACACCCGCACCCGGAAAGTGCGCAGATCGAGCAGGGCCCGTCCCTGCGGGGCGAGGCGGATCTGCCGCGCGATGAACAGCGCCAGCGCCACGAAGCCCACCGCCAGCGGCGCCCAGACCGGCACGGCGCCGCCGCTGCCGTGGCCTTCGCCCAGGGTCGAGAGCCCGTAGACAAGCCCGCCGAAGGCCAGCGCCGAGAGCGGCACCGAGATCAGGTCGAGCGGGGCCTTGCGCGGCTCGGTGACGTTCTGCAGCCGGGCATAGCCGAGCGCCAGCGCGCCGAGCCCGATGGGCAGCACCAGCCAGAACATCCAGCGCCAGTCCAGCACATTGAGGATGATGCCGGAGATCGTCGGCCCGATGGCCGGGGCCACCGAGATGACGATCGAGATATTGCCCATGGTCTTGCCGCGGCTCTCGGGCGGCACCAGCGTCATCACCGTGGTCATCAGCAGCGGCATCATGATCGCCGTGCCGCAGGCCTGCACCACGCGGCCGAAGATCAGCATGGCGAGCCCCGGCGAGAGCGCGCAGATCAGAGTGCCGGTGCTGAAAAGACCCATCGCCATGGTGAAGACCGTGCGCGTGTGCAGCCTCTGCAGCAGGAATCCGGTGATCGGGATCACCACCGCCATGGTCAGCAGGAAGGCCGTGGTCAGCCATTGCGCGGCATTGGCGGTGACGTCCAGATCCTTCATGAGCCGGGGCAGGGCGACGCCCATGATCGTCTCGTTGAGGATCACGGTAAAGGCCGAGACCAGCAGCAGCAGGATGACAAGGCGGTTGCGCGCGGCGAGGTCGGGATCGGAAACGGGGTCCGCTCCACCGGCGGAAACGGGGGAACTCTGCATGGTGATGATCTCTGGTGACAGGGGAGGGGCGGGCGGAAATGGCCGGGCACCCTTGGGGAACCCCTGCTTGGTAGGCGGCACCGGCGGGCCTTGCAAGGCGCAATCGACCCGCGCCCGCCGCACCGGCGCGGCGGCGCCGGACGGCAAGGGAAAACCGGGGCTTTGTCAGGTTGTTGACGCGCGACGATACCCATGGGTGACTTCCTGTAATCAGGCGGTCAGTTTTGCGGCATAGCCAGCCCAGAGGCCGAACGCATCTGACCTCGCATGGCGATAGGATCTGGCGGATAGGCGGTGGCGTTTGGGGCGGATCAAGTTAGCGATCTGATCGTGGACGGATAGAAACCGCTGTGCCTGACGCGGCGATTTGAAACGGCCCATGATCTTCTCGCGCCGCCGCGTGTGCCGATGGGACGCCTCGCTCCTGTTGTTTAACCCTTTGTGCTGACGATGTTCTACGTCGGGTGCGATCTGTTCCTTGGCGGCGCCGTAAGATCGCAGTTTATCCGTCACCAGGACACGGGGCTGGCCCCACCGTTTCATGAGTTTCCGCAAAAAGCGGAGGGCTGCGGCCTTGTTGCGGCGCGACTGGATCAGGAATTCGAGCACATCGCCCTTGGCGTCAACGGCCCGCCAAAGCCAGTGGCTCCGGCCCTTGATCCGGATCACGACTTCATCGAGATGCCATTTATCCGCCGGCGCTGAACGGTCCCGGCGGATCTTTGCGGCAAACTGATGCCCCAACCGGTTCGCCCAGTCACGGATCGTCTCGTACGAAACTGAAACGCCGCGTTCCGCCAACAGATCTTCGACGTCGCGCAGGCTCAGAGCAAACCGATGGTAGGCCCAAACCGCGTAACCAATCACGCTCAGTGGAAACCGGAAGCCTTTGATCCGGGACAAATCTTCGATGTTCAGCATGACAGAGAACTACCCAGCTGATGCGGCGTCAACAACCTGACAAAGCCCCGTCGCGCGACCCGTCGTCGACGACGATGACCTCGATCTCGGGCAGGCAGGCCAGACAGGCGCCGATCAGCGCGGCGCGGTTGTAGAGCGGGATGACGATGGAGAGCGCGGGGTTGCTCATCGCGGCGGACCGAGGCTGGGGGTGTCACTGTCCGCGCCGGCGGCGGTGCCGCAGGTGGACAGGGGCCAGACTTCGCGAAAGTCCTTGCGATTTAGTTAAAATATCCGGGGTGGGCGCTGCCAGATGCCGAGGAGAGAGCTCCGCGCCCCGCAGGGCGCGGAGTATCGTTGTCCGCAGGGCCGGCTCAGCCGACGGTGGCGGTCACGATGAATTCGACGAAATAGTCGGGGGTCGCGAGCTTGGCTTCGCCGGTGGCGCGGGCCGGCGGGTTCGCGGGGTCGACCCAGGCGTCCCAGACGGCGTTCATCGCGGCGAAATCTGCCATGTCGGCCAGCCAGATCGTGGTGGTCAGCAGGCGCGACTTGTCCGAGCCGGCCTCGGCCAGCAGCCGGTCGATCGAGGCGAGCGCGTCCTTGCACTGCGCGGTGACATCCGCGCCTTCGCCGACCTGGCCAGCGAGGTAGACGATGCCGTTGTGCACGACGGCCTGGCTCATGCGGGCGCCGGGTTCGATGCGGGTGATGGTCATGAAACGTCCTTTCAAGGGGCGGCGGGCATCGTTCTGGAGACCCTGCCGCGGGCCAAGATGCGCGCGGGCGGGCAGGAGCTGCCCCGCGCCATCGGCCCCAGTTAGACCGCCGCGCCTGACCGCATCAAGGTCTGTCGGGCCGGTCAAACCAGGGCGGCCTGCACCGAGTAGCCCAGCCAGCCGATGGGATCGCGCGGCAGCCGCAGGCGATGATCCCAAGTTATGGACTGAGGCCCGCGCCGCCCCGGGAAGTGTCAAAAACCCAGGCCCCCCAAAAGCTTGCGCAACGGCGCTTCGGAAGGGCCTCCCGAGGCGCCCTTCGTGACGCGACGAAACCCCTGCGGGCTTTTCCTATTTGATCATAAAATGATCGACACAGAGCAAAAACTGACCGAACCTTGAGCAATCGCGCCTCGTGACGCTGCGAAGCCTGTTTGAACCGACCTCGGGGTGGGGAGATTGGCGGCAGCGGCGCCGGAGCGCGCAGCGAGAGACCAAGAAACTTCAGGGAGACGACCATGACCCGACATACCCCGTCGCGGACCATGCGCATCGGTGCAGCACTGCTGACCGCCGCGCTGCTGTCCAGCACCGCGCTGACCGCGCAGGCCGAGACGCCGCCGAACATGCTGGTGATCGCGCAGCGCATCGACGACGTAAAGACCATGGACCCGGCCGAGAGCTTCGAGTTCACCGGCTCCGACATCAGCCGCAACGTTTACGAGAACCTGGTCGACTTCGACCCGATGGATCTCGACGCCGGCTTCCAGCCCGCGCTGGCGGAAAGCTGGGAAGTGTCCGAGGATGGCACCCAGATCACCTTCACCATGGCCGATGGCCACGTCTTTGCCTCGGGCAACCCGGTGACGGCGAAGGACGCCGAGTTCTCGCTGCGCCGGGCGGTGCTGCTGAACAAGACCCCGTCCTTCATCCTGACCCAGTTCGGCTTCACGCCGGAAAACGTCGAAGAGACCATCGTTGCACCCGACGAGAAGACCCTCGTGCTGAAGCTCGACAAGGCCTATGCCGTGTCCTTCGTGCTGAACTGCCTTGCGGCGACCATCGGCGGCATCGTCGACATGGAAACCGTCATGGCCAACGAGCAGGACGGCGACATGGGCAACGCCTGGCTGCGGGACAACACCGCCGGGTCTGGCCCCTACAAGCTGGCGTCCTGGAAGCCCGACGAGAGCTACACGCTGGATCTGAACCCCGAGTACACCGGCGACGCGCCCGCGATGAAGCGCGTGATCGTGCAGCACATCCAGGAAAGCGCCACCCAGCGTCTGCAGCTCGAGCGCGGTGACGTCGACATCGCCCGCAACCTCTCGCCCGAGGATGTGGCCGGTCTCGAAGGCGTCGACAGCGTCAAGGTGGTCGACGAGCTGCGCGGCCGCCTGATGTATTGGTCCGCCAACCAGAAGAACGAGTACCTGTCGAACCCGAAGGTGCTCGAGGCGATGAAGTTCGCCACCGATTACACCGGGATGCAGGACAGCTTCCTGAAGGGCCAGTACATCAACCACCAGGCCTTCCTGCCGAAGACGTTCATGGGCGCGGTCGACGATCTGCCCTACAGCTTCGACGTGGAGAAGGCCAAGGCGCTGCTCGAAGAGGCGGGCTACCCGGATGGCTTCGACATCACCATCAACGTGCGTGATGCGCAGGACCGGATCGACATCGGCCAGTCGCTGCAGAACACCTGGGGCCAAATCGGCATCAACGTCGAGATGATCGTGGGCACCGGCGCGCAGACGCTGGACACCTACCGCGCCCGCGAGCATGACATCTATCTCGGTGCCTGGGGCCCGGACTATCCCGACCCCAACACCAACGCCGGCACCTTCGCCTACAACCCCGACAACTCGGATGAGGCAGGCGCGACCGGCCTGCTGGCCTGGCGCAACGCCTGGGATCTGCCGAAGATGAGTGAAGAGACGCTCGCGGCCGTGGTCGAGCAGGACAGCGAGAAGCGCGCGGAGATGTACCGCGAGCTACAGCGCGAGTTCATGAAGACCAGCCCCTTCGGCATCATGTTCCAGCAGATCGAGCAGAACGCGATGCAGGACGGCGTCGAGCACTTCGTGGCAGGTGGCGCAACCACCGCGGTCTCTTACTGGGTCGTGACGAAGTAAGCCCGTGAGCCAGTCTGCAACCAACACCGGAGGAGGGCGCGCTGCGTCCTCCTTTCCGCCAAGCTGGCTGAAGAAATTCGTCAGCCTTGCCTTCACCGTGGCGATCACCCTTCTGGGCCTGCTCTTCGTCACCTTCATGATCGGCCGCGTGATGCCGATCGACCCCGTGCTCGCGGTCATCGGCGAGCGCGCCTCTCAGGCGCAATACGACCAGGTCTTCCAGGAGCTCGGCCTCGACCAGCCGCTGATCGTGCAGTTCGGCATCTATGTCAGGGACGTGCTGCAGGGCGATTTCGGCACCTCGATCCGCACCGGCAAGCCGGTTGCCGAGGACATTGCGCGCGTCTTCCCCGCCACGCTGGAACTCGCCACGCTGGGCACGCTTCTGGGCGTCGTCCTCGGCGTTCCGCTGGGCGTTCTCGCCGCGGTCTACCGCGGCAGCTGGATCGACCAGATCTCGCGGCTGATCGGCCTTGTCGGCTATTCCATGCCGATCTTCTGGCTCGGCCTCATGGGCCTGCTGATCTTCTACGGCATCCTTGGCTGGGTGGCCGGGCCCGGGCGGCTCGGCGTCTTCTACGAGGGGCTGGTGCCGACGCGCACGGGCCTGCTGCTGGTCGACGCGATCATCGCCGGCGACTGGGACGTGTTCAAGGACGCGCTGTCGCACATCATCCTGCCTGCCTGCCTGCTGGGCTATTTCAGCCTGGCCTACATCAGCCGGATGACCCGCAGCTTCATGCTCGAGCAGCTGAACTCGGAATATGTCATCACCGCCCGGGTGAAGGGGCTGAGCGAATGGCACGTGGTCTGGCGCCATGCCTTCCGCAACATCGCCATCCAGCTCATCACGGTGATCGCGCTGGCCTATGCCAACCTGCTCGAAGGCTCGGTGCTGACCGAGATCATCTTCGCCTGGCCCGGCATCGGCAGCTACATCACCACCTCGCTTCTGGCCAACGACATGGCCTCGGTCCTTGGGGGCACCGTCGTGATCGGAACGATCTTCGTGTGCATCAACATCTTCTCGGACCTTCTCTACCGCTTCTTCGATCCGAGGGCCAAATGACCTCGCACACACCTACCGACGCCAAGCCGGGCCTGAAGGCCTGGCTGCTGAGCGACACGCCGCAGTCCCGCGGGCAGGCGCGCGCCGCCGCCTGGTACCAGGGCTGGCTGAAACTGACCTCCAACAAGCTGACCTCGCTCGGCCTCATCGTGCTGGTGCTGCTGGTGCTGGCGGCGCTCTTCGCGCCGATGCTGGCCACCGACAATCCCTTCGTTCAGGACCTTGGCGCGCGGCTCAAGCCGCCGGGCTGGGAGGGGCATATCTTCGGCACCGACAGCCTTGGCCGCGACATCTATTCGCGGCTGCTCTACGGCGCGCGGATCTCGCTCTACATCGTGCTTCTGGTGGCGCTGGTGGCGCCCTTGCTGGGCCTCATCATCGGCACCACCGCGGGCTATTTCGGCGGCTGGGTCGACACGGTGCTGATGCGCGTCACCGACATCTTCCTCGCCTTCCCGCGGCTCATTCTCGCGCTGGCCTTCGTGGCGGCGCTGGGGGCGGGGATCGAGAACGCGGTGCTGGCGATCTCACTGACCGCCTGGCCGCCCTATGCGCGGATCGCCCGGGCCGAGACGCTGACCATCCGCAACTCGGACTACATCCACGCCGTCCGCCTGCAGGGCGCGGGGCCGGTCCGGATCATCACCAAGCACATCTGGCCGCTGTGCATCTCGTCGCTGGTGATCCGGGTGACGCTCGACATGGCGGGGATCATCCTCACCGCGGCGGGTCTCGGCTTCCTCGGTCTCGGGGCGCAGCCGCCGAGCCCGGAATGGGGCGCGATGATCTCGGAGGGGCGCAAGTACATCCTCGACTACTGGTGGGTCGCCACCATCCCCGGTCTCGCCATCTTCGCCATCTCGCTCGCCTTCAACCTGATTGGCGACGGTCTGCGCGACGTGCTCGACCCGAAGGAGAGCGGCAAATGAGCAATCTTCTGGATATCGAGAACCTCTCGGTGCGCTTTCCCACGCGCTCCGGCACCTTCGAGGCGGTGCGGGGGATCTCGCTCTCGCTCGGCAAGGAGCGTCTGGGGATCGTCGGCGAATCCGGCTCGGGCAAGTCGATGACCGGCCGGGCGATCCTTGGCCTCATCCGCAAGCCGGGGCAGGTGACTGCGGACCGGCTGGAGATGCAGGGCGAAGACCTTCTCACCGCCTCACCCAAGCGCATGCGGGCGATCCGGGGCAAGCATATCTCGATGATCATGCAGGATCCCAAGTACTCGCTGAACCCGGTGATGACGGTGGGCGACCAGATCATCGAGGCGCTGCGCACCCATGAGAAGGTGAACAAGGCCGAGGCCTACAAGCGCGCGCTCGAGATGCTCGAGGCCGTGGCGATCCGCGAGCCGGAGCGGGTGATGAAGCTCTACCCGCATGAGGTTTCGGGCGGCATGGGCCAGCGCATCATGATCGCCATGATGCTGATCCCCAACCCCGAGATCCTGATCGCCGACGAGCCCACTTCGGCGCTCGACGTGTCGGTGCAGCTGCAGGTGCTTGAGATCATGGACAAGCTGGTGCGCGAGCGCGGCATGGGACTGATCTTCATCAGCCACGATCTCAACCTCGTGGCCGGGTTCTGCGACCGGGTGGCGGTGATGTATGCCGGGCGGATCGTCGAGGTCTGCGAGGCGGGCAAGCTGCACGAGGCGAAACACCCCTACACGCTGGGACTGCTCAATTCGGTCCCCGATCTCGAACGCCCCCGGCCGCGGCTGGAGGCGCTTGCGCGCGATCCGAACTGGCGCGAGGCCCCTTCCGTGAGTGCGATGCTATGAGCCAGCCAGAGATTCAGATCGAGGGGCTCGAGGTCTTCTTCGGCGACGGTCACGAGCGCACCCGCGTGGTGCATGGGATCGACCTGAACGTTGCGCAGGGTGAGAGCTACGGGCTCGTCGGCGAGTCCGGCTCGGGCAAGTCGACGGTGCTGCGCGCGCTGGTTGGGCTGGTGCCGGACTGGCTGGGGACGATGAGCGTCGGCGGTGAGCCATTGCAGCGGCTTGGCCGCTCGAAGGCATTCTACCGCACGGTTCAGATGGTGTTTCAGGATCCCTATGCCTCGCTGCATCCGCGCCAGACCGTGGACCGCGTGCTGAGCGAGACGCTGGCGCTGCACGGCATCAAGGACCGGGTGGATGCGCGCATCGACAAGCTGCTGGAACAGGTGGGGCTGGGCGGCGGCTTTCGCTTCCGCTATCCGCACCAGCTTTCGGGCGGGCAGCGGCAGCGGGTGGCGATTGCCCGGGCGCTGGCACCCGAGCCCAAGGTGCTGCTGCTCGACGAGCCGACCTCGGCGCTCGACGTGTCGGTGCAGGCCGAGATCCTCAACCTGCTGTCGGACCTGCGCGCCGAGTTCGGCCTGACCTATCTGATGGTCAGCCACGACCTGGGCGTCATCGGCCACATGTGCGACCGCGTGGCGGTGATGCAGACCGGCGAGATCGTCGAGACGCTGGAGGTGGAGGCGATGCGCAGGCTGCAAGCCGAGCACCCCTATACCCGCCACCTGCTGGACAGCGCGCTGCGCTCCTCGGGCCACGCGGGCATGGCCGAGGCAGAGCGCTCGGCGATCTGAAGCCGGCGCCCTTCGCGCGCCATCAGCACCCGGGCAGGCACCTGTCCGGGTGCTCTCATTCTGGGGAAAGGATCAGCTCCGGGGCGGCTCCGCGATCAGCAGGTCGCTGTCGGCGAAGGCGGCGCGCAGGTCCGACATGAAGCTGTGCAGCAGCCCCGAATAGGGCACGCCCCGGCGGGTGTACATCACCGCCTTGACCTCGCAGGCGGGCAGGAAGGGCTTGCAGACCAACGCCTCGGTGGCATGGGTGGTGGCGGAATAGGGATCGACCACGGTCACCCCGAGGTGCTGCGCCGCCAGCGCCGTGGCGGTGGCGCAATAGCGCACCTCGATGCGCGGGGCGTAGGTGGCGCCGACCTGCTCGTAGGCCTTGCGGACCAGCTGCCCGAGGTTCGAGCCCATCTCCAGCCCGACCAGCGGCTCGGCCTGCAGATCGAGCGCGGTGAGATGGGGCTTGGCGGCGAGCGGGCTGCCCTTCGGCACCAGGGCCACCATATGGGCGCGCTGCAGCACGTCGACGTTCACCGTGGTCTGCCGGTCGTGGTCGATGGCAAGGCCGATGTCGGCCTGACCGCTCTGCACCGCGTCCTTGACCTGTTCCAGCCGCCGCACGTCGAAGGCGACCGAGACGTCAGGCCGCGCCTCGAGAAATCGGCGCAGGGCGACAGGGGCCACCGAGTAGCCGAGCGGCGGCGTGGCAATCACCTTGAGCCGCCCGGCCATGCCGAGCTTCATGTCGCGCGCCCGCTGCGAGAAACCGCGCATCAGCGCGAAGACCGGGCGGATTTCCTCGTAGAGCGCCTTTGCCTCGGCGGTGGGCTGCAACCTTCGCCCGGTGCGCTCGAAGAGGGTGAGCCCGAGCTGGGTTTCCAGCTGTCGCAGCCCCGCCGAGACCGCCGGCTGCGAGATGCGCAGCTGCTCGGCGGCCTCGACAGTGGTGGCGCAGCGCATCATCGCCGCGAAGATCTCCAAGAGCCGCAGCGAGACGTCCGGAAGGCCCGGCTCGGTGGTCATTCGGGGGCTCCGACCAGTCCCAGCGCCATGGCGGCGGCGGCTTGCACCGGATCGATCACCGCGATGCCGATGTCGCGCTCGAGCCGTGCCCGGATCGGCGCCATGCCGGCGCAGCCCAGAACCACCGCGCCCGCGCCCTTGTCGGCCAACTCGCGCCCAAGGGTCACGCACATGCCATAGATCTCCGGGTCGCGCCCCGAAGCCTCGGCCGAGACGCCGGGCAGGGCGAGTTCGGCGGCAAGGCGGCTCTCAACCCCCATGGCACGGATCTTCACTCGGTGGCGGGCGACCGAGCCGGGGGCCAGCGCGATGATCCCGAAGAGATCGGCGCGGGCCATGGCGGTAAGAATGCCCGCCTCCTGCACGCCGATCACCGGCTGCTTGACCAGCGTGCGGGTCAGCTCCACGCCCGGATCGGAGAAGCAGGCCGAGACATAGGCGGCGGCATCGGGCCGCGCCTGCGCCGCCTCGGCGACGCCGAGCCCGACGCGGGCGACGTCCTCGGCGGTCATGATCGTCGCGGGCGAGGCGGGCAGATCGGTGACCTCGAACGCCGGGCCGTGGGCCGGGGCGAGATGGGCGATGGCGTCGCGGATGCCCTGCGTGACGCTGGCGGCGGAGTTGGGGTTGATGATCAGGATCGGGCCCATCAGCGCAGCTCCGCGCCGAAGTTCTGCGCCGGATCGAACTCCTTGGCGGTGACGCCGGGCCTGCCGCGCAGGTCGACCGGCTGGCGCGCGACGAAGCGGCCCTGGCCCTCTTTTGCCTTCAGCTCGCCGTGCTCGACGATCACCGCGCCCCGGTTCATCACGAGCTCGGGCTTGCCGATGATCTCCATGCCTTCAAACGGCGTGTAGTCCATGTTGTCGTGCTGGTCTGCCGCGGTGACGGTCACCCGTGCCTCGGGGTTCCAGATGGCGATGTCTGCGTCCATGCCGGGCGCGATACGGCCCTTGCGGTCGCAGCCGAAGGTCTTGGCGGCGTTGGTGGACGAAAGCGCCACGAACTGCTCGAGGGTGATCCGCCCCTTCACCACCCCTTCGGAGAAGAGATAGGGAAGACGCGCGGCGATGCCGGGCATGCCGTTGGCGATCTTGGGATAGGGAATGTCCTTCCCGTTCAGGAACTTGCCGGTCTCGTCGAAACGGTAGGGCGCGTGGTCCGAGCTGACGCTCTCGAAGGTGCCCTGCGCGATATGGTGCCAGAGCGCGTCCTGCGTGCGGTGGTCACGCAGCGGCGGAGAACAGATGTATTTCGCGCCTTCCATGCCCGGCCGGTCGAGGTCTTCGCGGGTGAGGGCGAGGTACTGCGGGCAGGTCTCGGCAAAGAGCTTGGCGCCGTTGAATTTCTCCCGGCGGACGATCTCGGCCCCGCCTTGCGTCGAGACGTGCACGATGAAGAGCGGCGCGTCGACCAGCTTGGCCAGCTGGATGGCGCGGTTGATCGCCTCTTCCTCGGCCAGCTCGGGGCGCGAGATGGCGTGGTATTTCGGTGCCGTGAGCCCCTTGGCCGCGAGCCGCTTGTTCATCCATTTGACCATGTCGTTGTTCTCGGCATGGACCATGGTGATCGCGCCATGTGCGCGCGCGACGGTGAGGATGTCGAGCATCCCGCCATCGCCGAGATTCATCAGGTCATAGGTCATGAAGACCTTGAAGCTGGTGATGCCGCGGGCAAAGGCGCGGGGCAGCTGGTCCTCGAGCACCTCGGGCTTCGGGTCGGAGATGATCAGGTGGTAGGAATAGTCGATGACCGAGCGCGCGGCGCGGGCGTCATAAGTGGCGATGACGTCGTCGACCGACTGGCCGCGCTGCTGCGCCGCGAAGGGGATGAACGAGGAGTTGCCGCCATGGGCCGCCGAGATCGAGCCCGAGAGGTAGTCGTCGGCGGTCATCACACCCGAGGAGCTTTCCTGCGCGATATGGGCGTGGGCCTCGATGCCGCCGGGCACGACGATGCGCCCGCCCGCGTCGATGCGGCGGTCGCCGCCCTCGAGCTTTTCGGCCACCGCGGCGATGCGCCCGTCGCGGATGCCGATGTCCCCCTTCGCCGTGTAATCGGCGGTCGCGATCAGGCCGCCGTGGATCACCGTGTCGAATTGCATCTCGTCTCTCCTTGCCGGCCGCCATGGGCCGCTGTCCGTCTGTCCCCGCGGGGACGGGCGCCGGGGAGGGCTCCCCGGCGCGCCTGTCTTATTCGGGCACCTTGACGCCGGTCTGGCTGGCGATCAGCCCGTAGTGCTCGATCCGGCGGTGCGCCGCGAAGTTGAAGACGGTCGACTTGCCGAAGTCGCATTTGGCGAAATCCGCCTCATGCACGATCAGCTCGTCGCCCTCGCCTTCGGCTTTTGCCACAACGAAGCCGTCGGGGTCGACGATGATCGAACCGGCGAACATGTGGTTGCCGTCTTCCATGCCGCATTTGGCGACGGCCACGGCATAGGTCGAGTTCTGGTAGGCGCCGGCGCAAACCGAGAGCTCGTGGTGGTACATGCGGCGCTCGATGCCTTCTTCCTTCGACAGGTTGTTCTGCGAGGGGGTGTTGTAGCCAATGGTCACCAGCTGCACGCCCTGCAGGCCGAGCACGCGCCATGTCTCGGGCCAGCGGCGATCGTTGCAGATCGCCATGCCCATGATCACGTCCTGGTTCCTGACGACGCCGAAGCCGGTGTCACCGGGCAGGAAGTAGCGTTTTTCGAGATGCTGGTGGGTGCGCTCGGGCTCGAACTCGGCATGGCCGGGCAGGTGGGTCTTGCGATAGGTCAGCACGATCTCGCCCTCGGGGGAAACGATGATCGAGGTGTTGAAGTGCTCGCCCTCAGGGGTCAGCTCGCAATAGCCAAAGGTGAAGCCCATGCCGCAGGCCTTCGCCTTGTCGAAGAGCGGCTGCACCGCCGGGTTCGGCATCTGGGTCTCGAACCAGTGGTCGAACTCGGCGCGGTCCTCGACGTAGAAGCGCGGGAAGAAGGTGGTCAGCGTCATCTCGGGGTAGACGAGGAACTTCACACCCTTGCCGTGGGCCTCGTCCATCAGCGCGACCATCCGGGCGACGACTTCGTCGCGGGTCTCGTCCTTCTGGATGCCGCCGATCTGGGCGCCGCCGATAATCATCTTCGTCATGGGTCTTTCCTTTCAGGGACGTTCAGTGCACCGCGAGCCCGCGCTGGTACCGCGAGATCAGGCGCACCAGCGGCCAGAGGATCGCGAGGTAGATCAGCGCCGCGAGGATCAGCGGCGAGGAGTTGTAGGTGACCGAGCGGGCCATGTTGGCCGAGTAGAGCAGCTCGGAAAGCGAGACGACCGAGGCGAGCGAGGTCAGCTTGACCACCTCCACGGTGTTCGAAAGCAGGTCGGGCAGCACGTTGCGCACCGCCTGCGGCAGGACCACATGGGTCAGGGTCTGCGCCTTGCCGAGCCCGGTGGCGCGGGCGGCCTCTGTCTGGCCCTTCGGCACCGACTGGATGCCTGCGCGGAAGACTTCGGCGAAATAGGCCGAGTTGTTGAGGAAGAAGGCGATGACCACGGCCATGAAGGGGCTCAGATCTAGCCCGGCAAAGGGCAGGCCCGAGAAGACGAAGACCAGCAGAACCAGCGGCGGCAGCGCGCGGAAGAGGTCGATGAAGCCGACCGACGGCCATTTCAACCACTTGCTCGGCGACAGCGCACCAAGCGCCAGCAGCAGACCGCCGACGAGGCCGAGCCCGATGACCACTGCGCAAAGCTCGAGCGTGATGACGAGCCCTTTGAGCAGCAGCGGCCAGGCCTGCGCCATGATGCCGAAGTTGAAGAAGAGGTCGATGAAGTTGCTCATGTCATGCGCCCCTTACACGGCCCAGGCGTAGCGCCGTTCGAGCAGGCGCGAGAGGATGACCACCGGCAGGAAGATCGCGAGGTAGGCGAGCGCGGCCATGGTCAGCGGCGTTGCCGAGCCCGAGAAGCTCTGCGCCGACGACGAGACCGCGAGGATTTCCTTCACCCCGATCACCGAGCCGAGCGCGGTCATCTTGGTGATCGCCAGCGCGCGGTTGACCAGCGGCGGGATGCCCATGCGGATGGCCTGCGGCAGCGCGATCTCGAAGAGCGTCTGCGCGAAGCTGAGGCCGGTGGCGCGGCCGGCTTCCCATTGGCCCTTGGTCACGGCGGTGAGACCGGCCCAGAAAATTTCCTCGGCGAAGGCGGCCAGCACGCCGCCGAGCACGAGGATCAGCACCATCGGCCCCGAAAGGTTGATGCCGAGTCCGGGCAGGCCGAAGTAGAAGATCAGGATGACGACCAGCGGCGGCAGCGCGCGGCCGATGTCGGCGAAGGCGACGATGGGCAGGGTCAGGTACCAGCGGCCGAGCGTGCGCAGGCAGGCCAGCGCGAGGCCGAGCGCGAGCCCGCCGACCACGATGATCGCGCTGAGCCAGAGCGTCGTGACGATGGCCGAGAGCAGATCCGGCAGGTATTTCGCCATCACCGTGCCGTCGAAGAAGGTGTCGAGGAATCTCATGCGGCGCTCGGGTGCAGGCGGGAGAGGAAGGCGCGCAGGCGCTCTGATTTCGGGTTGCCGAAGATCTCCTCGGGGGGACCGGCCTCGACCACCACGCCGCCATCCATGAAGACGACGCGGTCGGCGGCCTCGCGGGCGAAGTCCATCTCGTGGCTGACCACGACCATGGTCATGCCCTCGTCGCGCAGCTGTTTCATCACCTTGAGCACCGAGCCCACCAGTTCGGGGTCGAGCGCCGAGGTGGGCTCGTCGAAGAGCATGACCTTGGGATCGAGCGCCAGCGCCCGGGCGATGGCGACGCGCTGCTGCTGGCCGCCCGACAGCTCGGACGGCATGGCCTCGGCCTTATGCGCCAGCCCGACGTGCTCGAGCATCTCCATGGCGCGGGCCTTGGCCTCGGGCTTCGACCGTTTCAGCGCCTTGACCTGCGCCAGCATGACGTTGGCCAGCACCGACTTGTGCGGGTAGAGGTGGAAGCCCTGAAACACCATGCCGATCTTCAGCCGCATCTTGTCGAGCGCGGCGCCGTGGCAGGCTGTGACATGCGCGCCGTCGAGAAGGATGCTGCCCGAGGTGGGCTCTTCGAGCCGGTTGCAGCAGCGCAGCATGGTGGATTTGCCAGAGCCCGAGGGGCCGATCACGAAGACCAGCTCGCCCGGCTTCACGCTGAGGTCGATCGAGGTCAGCACCTGGGTGTCGCCGAAACGCTTTTCGAGCTGGTTGATCTCGAGCATCGGTCTTTGGTGGACCTTGGCAGAGGCGGGAGAGGGGGCTGCGTGCATGCGTAAACTTTCGATGAACGGGCGGGGCGGCGGGCGCCCCGCCCGGAGATGTCAGGGAGCAGTGTCAGCGATCAGAAGTCGCAGGAGACCTCATGCGCGGTCTCGTCGTAGCCGTCGAAACCGGGGGTGCCGTAGCCGGGGGTCGGGGTGACGATGGTGGTGCCCTCGGTCGGGGTCACGCCGAACCATTTCTCGGACAGGGCGACCATGGTGCCGTCGGTCTTCAGGCATTCCAGCACGGCGTCGATCTTGTCGCGGGTCTCGACGTCGTCCTTGCGGAACGGGAAGGCCCAGACGAGGCCCGTGGGATACTCGTAACTGAGATCAATGCGCGGGTTCTGCTTGGCCGCCCATGCCGAGACGGTGGCACCGGCGAGGTTGGCGTCGGCGCGGCCGGTCGAGACCGCCTCGACCGCGTCGGTGTTGGTGCCGTAGGCGACGACTTCCCAGCCGTATTCACCGGCCTTGTCGTTCAGGAAGCTCTCGTAGACCGAGCCCTTGTTGACCGCGATGGTCTTGCCCTTGAAGGCGTCGAGACCCTCCATCGCCTCTGTCCCCGCGGGGACAGTGAAGGCAAAGTTGGTGTCCATGAAGCCCTCGGAGAAGAGCAGGTTCGACGCGCGCTCCTCGGTGACGGTGGTGGGGGCGACGAGGAAGTCGTAGGTGCCCGCCTGCAGCGCCGGGATGAGGCCGGAGAACTGCGCTGCGACCATCTCCATCGGGACGCCGAGCTTCTCGCCGATGGCGGCGGAGAGATCGATATTGAAGCCCTCGACCCCGCCCGAGAGGCTGGGCATGGCGTGGGGGGCAAAGGTGCCGTCGAGCGCGACCTTGTACCCTTCGGCATGGGCCGGGATGGCGGCAAGGGCGGTGAGCGCGGCAGAAAGCAGAAGGCTCTTGGGTGTCATGGGGTGGCTCCGTGTTGGATGATCTGTTTTCTTGGCATCGAGAGGATGCGAGACGTGATCTCAAAAAGCCGCCGGGCCCGGGGAGGAGCAATACAAATCAGGATTATAATGGAACTATAATAATAAGGTCAGTTTATACTTGGCCGCTCGCTACCGCTCGGATCGGCGCGGCCGGTTGCGGAAACCACAATTACAAGACAATGATTTTATTGAGTTATTTTTATCTTCGCCCGACCACCTGACGTGACCTTCTGACGCCCGCGCAGACGGCGCATTGCGCCAAGGCGCCTCTGCAGCCCCCCTTTACGATGCCTGCGGAATGGGCAATCCCTGAGCCACCACGCGCCGGGCGATGCGTCCTGCGCTTCTCAAACGCTCAAGGGGCCAGCCATGAAATCCCTCTTCCACCTCGCGATTCACGTCACCGACCTCGATGCGGCGCGCGCCTTCTACGGCGACGTGCTGGGCTGCGAGGAAGGCCGCTCGACCGACAGCTGGGTCGATTTCGACTTCTTCGGCCACCAGCTCTCGCTGCACCTCGGCGAGCCTTTCCCGGTGACCCGCACCGGCAAGGTCGGCGAACACATGGTGATGATGCCGCACATGGGCGCGGTGCTGCGGCTCGATGACTGGCTGGCGCTGGCGGATCGGCTGGCCGAAAAGGGTGTCGCATTCGACATCCCGCCGGTGATCCGCTTCGAAGGCGAGCCGGGCGAGCAGCGCACCATGTTCTTCTTCGATCCCTCGGGCAACCCGATCGAGATCAAGGGCTTCAAGGATTTCGACGGTCTCTTCGCCGCCTGATCAGCCCCACATGTCGCGCATCTGCGCGGCGATGTCGATCCGCCCCGGCGCCGGGGCGGGTCTGCTGCCCTGAGGGGCCGGCGACCAGTGCTCGCTCTCGAAATGTCCGAGCATCTCGCGCGGGATGAAGCGGGTGCGCGTGGCGTAGACGTGCCGGTCGCCACCCCGGCTCTGCTGCGTCACGTAGAACCGCAGCGGCAGGCCCAACGTCAGCCGGTCCTTGGCGCGGGTCATCGCCACATAGAGCAGCCGCCGCTCCTCCTCCAGTTCCGGAGTCGATCCCGTGCCGAGGTCCGAGGGAATGCAGCCATCGACCGCGTTGAGCAGGTAGACTGATTTCCACTCCTGCCCCTTGGCCGAATGGATGGTCGACAGGATCAGGTAATCCTCATCCTTCAGCGGCACCCCCGAGCGGTCCGAGGTGGCGTCGGGCGGATCGAGCGTCAGCTCGGTCAGGAAGGCCTCGGCCGAAGGGTAGCCAAGCGCGATCTGCTCGAGCTGCAGCAGATCGTCGCGGCGGGTGTCGGCATCCTCGTGGATGCGGGTGAGATGCGGCTCGTACCACGCCCGCGCCAGCCCGATGGCGGCGGGCCAAGGCGCGCGCGTGGTCATCGCGGCGACGAACCCGGGCCAGTCGGCCTCGGCCTTGGCCGGGGGCGCAACATCGGCCAGCGCCGCCGCGGGATCGGGCGAGAGATCCAGCGCATCGAGGATGTTCGCCGCCGACTTCGGCCCGATGCCGGGAATGAGCTGCAGCACCCTGAAACCCGCCACCCGGTCGCGCGGGTTGCGCGCCAGCCGCAGTACCGACAGCAGGTCTTTTACATGGGCGCTGTCGAGGAACTTCAGCCCGCCGAATTTCACGTAAGGCACGTTGCGCCGGGTCAGCTCGGCCTCGAGCTGCACCGAGTGGCTGGAGGTGCGGAAGAGCACGGCCTGCTGTTTGAGCGCAGTCCCGGTCTCGCGGTCTTCCAGAATGCGGTCCACCATGTAGCGCGCCTGATCGGCCTCGGTGCTGACGGTCACCAGCCGCGGCTTCTCGGCCGAGGCGCGGGTGGTCCAGAGGTTCTTGGTGAAGCGCTCGCGCGCCTGTCCGATCACCGCGTTGGCGGCCTCGAGGATGGGCGCCGTCGAGCGGTAGTTGCGGTCGAGCGTGATGACATCGGCAGGCGGGGCAAAGGCGGCGGGAAAGTCGAGGATGTTGCGCACCGTCGCGGCGCGGAAGGCGTAGATCGACTGCGCGTCGTCGCCCACCACGGTCAGCCCGCGCCCGTCCGGCTTCAGCGCCAGGAGGATCCGCGCCTGAAGCCGGTTGGTATCCTGATACTCGTCGATCAGTACATGGTCCCAGGCGCCGCCGATATGGGCGGCGAACTCCGGGTCGGACATGACCTGTGCCCAGGCCAGCAGCAGGTCGTCGTAATCGAGCACGTTCTGCGCCTGCTTGGCGCGGACATAGGCGCCGAAGAGGGCCTTCAACTCGGCCTCCCACATGGCGCACCACGGAAAGTGGTCGCGCAGCACCTCGGCCAGCGGCTCGCCGGCGTTGACAGCCCGCGAATAGATCGACAGGCAGGTGCCCTTGGCCGGAAAGCGCTTCTCGGTCTGCGACAGGCCAAGCCCGTTGCGGCAGAGGTTCATCAGGTCGGCGCTGTCCTCGCGGTCGTGGATCGAGAACTCGGGGCTGAGCCCGATGGCGGGCGCGTGCTCGCGCAGCAGCCGCGCGCCGATGGCGTGGAAGGTGCCGGCCCATGTGAGCGCCTCGGCAACGATCCCGGTGCCCATCGCCCGGGTGGTGATCGCCTCGACCCGGCGGGTCAGCTCAGTCGCCGCGCGGCGCGAGAAGGTCATCAGCAGGATGCGCTGCGGATCCGCCCCGTTCATCAGCAGATGCGCGACACGGTGCGCCAGCGTGCTGGTCTTGCCCGAACCCGCCCCGGCGATCACCAGCAGCGGCCCTGCCGGCGCCGCATCTCCGGGCCGCACTCCGAAGGTGGCGGCGGCGCGCTGGTTCTCGTTCAGCGCCGCGAGCGGGTCGGCCTGCTCCGCGGCCTTCGCTGCCGTGATCTCTACCTGTGTCATCTGCTGCCCGATCCTGCGCTGCCCTGCGGCTTGGTCTGATCGCGGCGAGCATAGCGGATCGGGAACATAATGGGAACTTGGTATTCGAAGCGACGCTGCGCGCCCGCCCCAAGAGGATCGATCTTGGGTGAAAGACGCCCCTTCGGCTTCGTCTCTTCGCAAAGACACCCGCTAGCGGCGCAAACTTGCGCTTTGCGTCCCGGCGCCGCTTGGGGGAAAAGGACCGGGACCATTGCTGGCCCGAGGACGTCTTTCGTGAGTGACACGCTCTTTCACTGGCATCCAGACTGCCGCCTGCGCGCCCCGGAGGCGCCGGGCGCGCTCTTGCACGAGCTGCGCGCCGCGCTGACGGAGGGGGCAGGCTTCACCATCGGGCCAGAGGGAATCGCGCGGTTGCCGCTGGCCGATCGCGGCATTCTGCAGAGCCGATCCTCGGGCACCACCGGCACCGCCAAGGCGATCCGCCGCACGCATGGCTCGTGGATCGCCAGCTTTAGGGTAAATGCCGCGGCGCTTGGCATCTCTCCGGGCGATGCCTACGGCGTGCTCGGCGCGCCGCAGCATTCTCTGGCGCTCTACGCCATCGCCGAGGCGGCCTGGCTGGGGGCGGACCTGCTCTGCCTCGACGCAGTGCGCCCCGCCCGGCAGGCGGCAGCGCTGCACGCGGCGGGGGCGACGGTGCTCTATGCCACGCCGACGCAACTGCGACTGCTTTGCGCGGCGGGGCAGGGGCTTCCGGCGCTGCGCCACATTCTTTGCGGCGGCGGGCGGATGCCCGCGGGGCTCCGGACGCGCATCGCCGAGCTTTGCCCGGGCGCGGAACTTCGGGAATTCTACGGCGCGGCAGAGACCAGCTTCATCGCCTGGGGCGACGCGGAGGGGCCGGGCGGGGCGGTGGGCCACGCCTATCCGGGCGTTGAGATCCGCATCGATGCCCCCGAGGGAGAGTTCGGCGAGATCTGGGTCCGCAGCCCCTATCTCTTCGAGGGCTATGCCGAAGGCACCAGCGCCGACACCCGCTGGCGGGACGGCTTTCTGAGCGTGGGCGAGATGGGCAAGCTCGACGCGCACGGGACGCTCGCCGTCGCGGGGCGGCGCAGCCGCATGGTCACCATCGCCGACCGCAACGTCTTTCCCGAGGACATCGAGGCGCTGCTGCTCGGCGATGCCGGCGTGCGCCACTGCGCGGTGGTGCCGCGCCCCGACCCGAGGCGCGGCGTGCACCTGGTGGCGGTGATCGCGGGCGGCTGTGACGCGGCCACGGCCGGGCGGCTCCTGGCGCTCTGCCGCGCGGCCGTCGGCCCTCTGGCGGCGCCGCGGCGGGTGATTGGCCTCGAGGATTTCCCGCTCACCGTCTCGGGCAAGCCCGACCTGCGCGAGATCGCCCGGCGGCTGGGGGACGGTCCATGAGCGGCGTCCGCATCCTCGCGGCGCTGCGCGCACCGGTGGCGCCCCGCGGCGGGGCGCTGTCGCGGCTGGAGCTTCACGAACTGGCCGCGCCCGTCTTGCGTTCGGCCGTTGCAGAGGCGGGGCTCACCCTTGATGAGGTCGACGAGCTGGTGCTCGGCAATGCGCTCGGCGCGGGCGGCAATCCGGGACGGCTGGTGGCGCTGGCGGCGGGTCTGCCCGAGCGCGTGGCCGGGCTCACCCTCGACCGGCAGTGCTGCGGCGGGCTCGACGCGTTGGTGATGGGCGCCGCACTGATCGCCGCGGGGCAGGCCGAGGTGGTGCTGGCGGGCGGGGTCGAATCCTACTCGCGGCGTCCACTGCGGCTGCGCACCGACCCGGACGGCGGCCCCGCGCGCGGCTACGATCGCCCGCCCTTCACCCCATGGCCCGCGCTGGACCCGGAGATGGACGCGGCGGCGGATGCATTGGGGCAAGAGGGCGGGATTTCGCGCGCGGCGCAGGATTTCTGGGCCATCGAGAGCCACCGCAAGGCGCTCTGCGCCGATCTCTCCGCCGAGATCATCCCGCTCGCGGGGCTCCCGGGCGACGCCTTCACGCGCGCGCTCTCGCCGCGGCTGGCGGCGCGGGCGCCGGTGCTCTCGGGCTCGATCACCGCCGCCAATGCCGCCGTGGCAGCGGATGGGGCGGCGCTCTGCGTGCTGGTCTCGGAGCGCGTGGCGGCGCGGCTCGGGCGGCAGGGCCTTTGCTATCTCGGCGGGCTGACGCTGGGCGGCCGGCCGTACCGGCCCGGACTCGCGCCGGTGGCGGCAATCCGGACCCTGCTCGACCGGCACGGGCTGCGCGCGGAAGACCTGAGCGTCGCCGAGGTGATGGAGGCCTACGCCGTGCAGGCCATCGCCTGCGTCGAGGGCGCAGGGCTCGATCCCGAGATCGTCAATCCCGGCGGCGGCGGTCTGGCGCGTGGGCATCCAGTGGGGGCCTCTGGTGCGATCAACGCGGTGAGGCTGTTTCACGAGCTGCGAAAGCGCGGCGGCACGGGGATTGCCGCCATCGCGGCGGCGGGCGGGCTCGGGACGGCGGTGCTGCTGTCTAGCTGAAACCGCGCAAGCTGGCGTAGGTTTCGAGCGTGTCGCGGGCGGTTTCGACCTTGTTCACCGGAGCCTCGGGGTCGGCTCGCCCCAGCGCCATGCCGCAGACCACCAGCTCGTCGTCGCCGAGGCCGAGATGGGCGTGGGCGACATCCGCATAATTTGCCAGCGCGCCAATGCCGCAGGTGGCGTAGCCCATGCCTTGGGCCGCCACCATCAGCGCCATCAGAGCCATGCCCAGGTCCATGAAGCAGCCCTTGCCCATCTCGGGCTCGATGGTCACGACGATCCCGACCGGGGCGTCGAAGAAGGCGTAGTTGCGGGTGAACTGGTCGCGGCGGCCGACGAGGTCGCGGCGCGCGATCCCCAGCGCTGCGTAAAGCGCATATCCCGCGGCGCGCTGCTTGGCCTTCAGCGCGGGTGGCAGGGGGGTGGGGAAATAGGAATATTGCGCGACCTGCGGTCGACCCTCCTCGATGGCCCCGAGCAGCGCCGCGCTGAGATCGGCCAGCGGCGCGCCGGTCAGTGCGTGGAACCGGCCGGGCTGCAGGTTTGCGCCGCTCGGCGCCGAGCGCGCCGCGCGCAGGATCCGCTCGAGATCGGCGCGCGGCACAGGGTCTTTCAGGAAGGCGCGGGCGGAGCGGCGCGCGAAGAGCAGCTCCTCCGCCGGCGACAGGCTCATGCCGGGATCACCCGCGCGAGAGCAGGCTCGCCGGGCGCGAGCGGGCCAACGCCGAGGTGATGAGCCCCGCCAGGACCGCCTTGATCACGTCGCCGGGGATGAAGGCGGTGACCAGCAGGGTGGCCTCGGGGATGGACTTGCCGAGGGTGACCGACATGCCCAGGACGCCGAAGACGTAAAGCACCAGGATGCCGCCGACCACCGAGGCGATGGCGGAGACCAGCGCCAGGTTGCCGCGCCAGCGCTCGACGATGAAGCCGGTGACGAAGGCGGCGACCGGCCAGCCGACGAGGAAGCCCACGGTGGGCGAGGCGAAGACGCCGAGACCGCCGCGTCCGCCGGCCAGCAGCGGCAGGCCGAGCGCGATCAGCGCGATGAACAGCAGGCAGGCCAAGGCACCGCGTTTCGCGCCGAGCACCGTGCCGGCAAGCATCACGCCCAGGGTCTGCGCGGTGATTGGCACGCCGAAGGCGAGGGTGAACTTGGGGATCAGCCCGAGCCCGGCGATGAGCGCGGCAAAGAGCGCGACATGGGTGAGATTGCGTTCCAAGGCGGATCCTCCTATCCGGTCGTGTCTGGCGGCTCGAGACCGCCCCGGGCGCGCAGCGCCTCGGCGACATGTTCTGCATCATCAATGGCCAGCGCCGCAAGGGGCATCACGACCTGCCATCCGGCGCGGCGGGCCGAACGGGCGCGCCAGGCCTCGGTGAGTTGCCCGCCCTTGCGGGCGATCGAGGGGGTGAAGCGGACCACCAGCGCGACCGAAAGCTCCAGTGCACGGGTCGACAGACCAAAGCGGCGGAAGGGGGCCAGCAGCCAGGTCGCGACCGCGACCATGTCGGTGAGCCGCGTGGTCATGGTGACAAAATTCGCCAGCGTCAGCGCCGCCAGCAGGCGAAGCGCGACGGCGAGGCCCTCGGCCAATTGCCCGGTGACCAGGTGCCAGGCCGCGATCAGCCCGAGAAAGGGCAGCAGGATGCGCAGGCTGCGCGCGGCCTCGGCCGCGAACGTCAGCCCGCCGGACAGCACCAGAGCCACCACCCCCGCGAGCGCGAGCGCGAGCGGCCGCGGATCCTGCACTGCGAAAAGCCCGACCGTCGCCAAAGACAGTGCCGCGAGCTTGAC
The DNA here is from genome assembly GCF_010499845.1 of Salipiger sp. PrR007. Taxonomy (NCBI): domain Bacteria; kingdom Pseudomonadati; phylum Pseudomonadota; class Alphaproteobacteria; order Rhodobacterales; family Roseobacteraceae; genus Salipiger; species Salipiger sp. PrR007. The sequence goes on from NZ_JAAGOZ010000015.1 coordinate 61,985, forward strand.
GCCCGCCGGCACCCGATGGGCCCAGGTTTCAACCGGCGAGGTCAGAGAGATCATCGCGCCCTCCCCAAAGGCGCATCTGCGCCTCGAACTGGCCCAGCACCTCGGCCGGCGGGCCGTCGGCGCGCAGCGCGCCCTCGTCGATCCAGATCACCCGGTCGTAATGGCGCACGCTCTCGGGGTCGTGGGTGATGTGCAGGATCCGCGCCGCGACCTCGTCGACGTAGCGCATGAGCTGCATGCGGGTGGGGATGTCGAGCCCGGAATAGGGCTCGTCGAGCACGATCAGCGCCGGGCGCATCGCCAGCACAGCCATCAGGCACACCAGTTGCTTCTGCCCCTGCGACAGCCCGTGGGTCGGCGCCGAGGCCCAGTGGCTCTTGCCGAAATGGGCAAGGATCATCTGCACCTCGCCCGCCGCCTCGGCGCGGCTTCGGCCGAGCTGCACAAGGCCGAAGGCGATCTCCTCCTCGACGGTGGGGAAGATGATCTGGTGGTCGGGGTTCTGGAACAGGATGCCGACCGAGCGCAGCGCCGCCTTGCGGTCGCGCGCCATGTCGCTACCGTCGATCTCGGCGCTGCCCGTGTCGGGCACCTGCAGCCCGGCGATCACCCGCGCAAGCGTTGTCTTGCCCGAGCCGTTGCGGCCGACGATGCCGATGCGCCGCTCCGCCGCGCTCAGCGAGACCTGCCGCAGGGCCTCCACCCCGCCAAGCGTCACCGAGACATTCCTGAGCTGCAGCACCCGCGCGTTCCTTTGCGATCCGATGTCGGCCCGGGGTACGACGCGCGGCGGTCCGGTTGCAATCCCTTCCGTGCCATCCGGGCGGCTGGCCGCGCCCCTGCAAGGGAGGGTCGCGGTCTGCAGGCGCCCGCCGCAGCGGGCGCCTGCCTGACTCACGCCAGCGCCTTCCGCCGCCGCGCAAGGTGCAGCGCGACTTCCACCGCCGCCAGCCCCAGCATCGACAGGCCGACCAGCGGGAAGAACACGCCCGCCGCCACGGCCATCAGCAGCAGCGTGCGGGGAAAGCGCCAGTCGGTTGGCACCTGCGGCACGCCGAGCGCGCCCGAGGGGCGGCGTTTCCACCACATGGCGGCGCCCGACACGCAGAGCCCGACCATGGCGAGGCAGGCCAGAAGCAGGACGATCTGGTTCACCAGCCCCCATTCCTGCCCCATGTGGACGGAAATGCCCCATTCGGCCCAGCGGCCGAGCGTGCCGAGGTCGGCAAGATCCGCGTCGTAGAGCACCGCGCCGCTGTATTGGTCGAGGTGGATCACCTGCTCATAGGTGATGTCATCGGGATAGACCGAAGCGGTGAACACGCCCGCCGGCCCCCTCGGCATCGACACGGAATAGCCCGGCACGATGCCAAGGCCCTCCACCGTCGCGACCACCTGGTCGAGCGTCTGGGGGACACCCTCTGCCGCCGACGACATCGGCACCGGCTGCTTCTCGATGATCCAGGGCGCGCGATCGGTGGCCTCGGAAAGCGGCACGGTCGAGCTCGGCAGGCCGGACCAGTAGCCCTCGGGCATCCCGAGCTCGAGGGCATTGGCGTATTCGTAGAACTTGCCGCCCCAGATCGCCGACCAGGGCAGACCGGTCAGCGCGAGGAACACGATGAAGACCCCTGTGTAGAGGCCGGTGACCGCGTGCAGGTCGCGCCACCAGGGACGCCCCCGCCTGGCCTTGATGGATGTTGTCCCGAGCCCCCGCCCGCGCGGCCACCACAGGTAGATGCCGCTGGCGACCAGCAGCACCATCCAGCCCGCGGCCATCTCGATGAGCCGGTTGCCGAGCCAGCCGACGTACTCCAGCGAGTGCAGCTTGCGCACCACGTACATCGCCGGGCTGCCCGCGGCGCCGCCGTCCCAGAGCGTGCCCAGCACCTCACCGGTGTAGGGATTCACGTAGACCGTATCCTTCAGCCCATCCGCGCCGAGAATGTCGATCTCGGCGCTGCGGGTCGCGGAGGCGGGCGGGGTGTAGGCCTTGAGCTCGCCCGGATGCGCCTCGAGCGCGGCGGCGGCGAGGGCCGAGGGCGCGCGCTGCGCGGTGGCAGGCTCGACGAAGCGCAGGCGGGAATAGGCCGCGTCGTTGATCTCGTCCTTGAAGAGGTAGATGCCGCCGGTGATGGCCAGGATCAGCACGAAAGGCAGGATCACAAGACCGGCGATGAAATGCCAGCGCCATACGGCGCGGTAGAGCGCGGCCGAGGCGGCGCGCGAGGTCGTTTCCGTCATGAGAAGAGTCCGATTGTCCCGGCCTCGTGCCGGGCAGGAGAGAGAGGCCCCGGGCGGCGCAGCCGCCGGGGTCTGGGTGTCGCGAAAGCCGGCACGGGGCCGTCAGACGCAGACCGGGGGCGCCCTTGGGGAATGACGGAGGTTGCGGGCCTGCGCGGCCCGATGGAGATCGTTGCATCGGCGCCAGGCGTCATGCGGCTCGAGCAGGACGTGCCGGCCATCATGGGCGCTCGACGGCGCTTCGGGTAAGCCGTGGCAGAGCGGGCAGTGGTGATCGTGGCCGGCCTCGTCGCCACAGAGCTCGTCGATCGAGCCGCCATAAAGCAGGGCGTAAGCCTCGATCTTAACGGTCTCGCGATCCGGCGCCATGCGTGCCGCAGACACCACGCTCGACAGCGCCAGCAGCACGCCGAGGGACAGGATCACCGCAAGAGAAGCCCGATTTCGCATGGCAGCCTTGTGGCACGTGGCTGCCGCCGGGGGAAGATCGGAATTGGACCTTGCGGCCCGCGCCCTAGAGCGGGGTGATCTCCAGCGTGACGCCGGGATCGGGGCGCACGGTCATGTGCATGATCGGCTCGGGGCGCGGCCCTTTCGGCGCGAAGCGGTAGCGTGACAGCAGCGTGGCGAGGATGATCCCCGCCTGCATCATTGCGAAATTCGCCCCGACGCAGACCCGCGGCCCGGCGCCGAAGGGCAGGTGCAGGTAGCGGTCCCGCTTCTGGCCTTGGGCAAAGCGCGTGGGGTCGAACTGATCCGGCCGCTCCCAGTAGGCGTGATGGCGATGCAGCGCCCAGGTGTTGACGAAGATCGTCTCGCGCGGGCGGATCTCGCGCTCATAGAGCGTGTCGGCGGCGCGCACGGTGCGCGCCAACATACCCACCGGGGGATAAAGCCGCATGGTCTCGTCGAGCACCGCGGTGATGCCCGGCATGCGCTCGAGCTCCGCGTGGCCGCAGCGGCCGCCCTGCAACACGTCCCGCGCCTCGTCCCGCGCGCGCGCCTGCGCCGCCTCGTCATGGGCCAGCAGGTAGAGCGCCCAGGCCAGCGACAGCGCCGTGGTTTCATGGCCAGCGACGATGAAGAACTGCATGTTGTGCAGAAGGTCCTTGGGCGACATGGTGCGGCCGCTCTCGGGATCCCGCGCCGCGAGCATGTGGTCGAGCAGATCGTCCGCCTCGCCCGTGGCCTGACGCCGCCGCGCCTCGATCGCGCGGGACACCATGGCGTGCATCGTCTTCACCGCGCCCCGCCCGAACAGCTCGGCCGGGCGGGGCACCCAGGGCGGCACCTCGAGGAAATCCAGCAGCGAGGCGCGGCCGACGGTGAGGAAATAGCGGGTGATCGCCTCGCCGTAGGCCTCGGCATCGAAGTGTTCGCGCCCCGACAGCGCCACGTCGCAGATCACGTCGAAAGTGGCCGACAGCATCTCGGACACCATCTCGGCGCTGCTCTGGCCGGCAAGGCGGTCGCAGGCACGTTCGGCGGTGGCGGTCATCACCGGCGCCAGAGCCTCGACGTTGCGGGCGGCGAAGACCGGAGCGATGGCGCGGCGCTGCCAGCGCCACTGCGCGCCCTCGGAGGTGAAAAGGCTGTCGCCCACCGCCGGGCGCAGCATCCGCAGCATGACCTCGGATTTGGGATAATTCTCGACGTTATCGAGAAACAGCCGCTTCATGCCCTCGGGGCCCTGCACCATGTGCCAGCGCGCGTGGCCGGTGGTGCCGGTGACGATGGGCTGGGTGTAGGCAATAGCGGGGATGATCCGCAGCACGTTGCTGCGCGCGGCCCGGAGGCTTGCGAGCATTCCCAGCGGCTCGGTCGCCGGTTCGATGCGCGGCGGCAGCGTCTGCGTCATGTGTCCTCCCGGGGCGGATAGGGAAAACCTATGCCCTGCGCCGCCGCGATCAAGTCATCGACAGGCAGGGCAGCCCCCTGCGTTCAGAGCCGGACCTTGCAGCTTTGCCCCGCGGTGCAGAAGGCGCCACCGCGTGAGGGCTTCTTGGGATTTAATGCACAATGATTCCGCGAGCTAAGCTCAAGCTTTATTTCAATTAGAAAACATACATTTATCCAATGTATGGAGCGCGCCATGGGACCAATTCACGCGCACCTGAACATCAAGCAACCTGTCCGGGAGATCGCGCGCGTGCTGCAGCGCTCGAAGGTCACGATTTATCGCGGGTCCAGTACCGGCGCGCGTATCGGCGCCGGGGCGATGGTTCTACGGACAGCGAGTTCGCCGGCCAAGGGGTTGCCGCCGCGCAGCGAGAACGGCAGAAACTTCGGACAGAGGGCGCGATACGGCAGATCTTTTCATGCAATCCATTAGATAAAGACAATGAGCGATCCGTCCGGGAGTCCCCCGGTCGGGCTGCCGGCCAGCAACGGAAAGAAGTGAGCATGAGCGTTCAAGACCAGTCCGACCTCGCGCTGCCACCGGGCAGCGCCGAACTGATGCCGCCGGAGGCTCTTGCCCGCCACCGCGCCTTCATGCGCCGAGAGGCGCCGAAGGTGGAAAGCGACTGGATGCAGGTCGACACCTACAAGGCCAGGATCGAGCCGGTGGATGCCTCGATGATCGACCGGCTGCACGAGCTGACGGTCAGCGTCTTCTGGCCGCATCGCGCCTCGGACATCGAGCTGGTCCTGGCACTCGGCACTGGCTACCTGGCGCTGGACGAGATCGGGCGGCCACTGAGCTCCGTCATGGGCTTTCCGAGCGACGATGATTTCACGATGCTGGGGATGATGGTCACCACGCCGCGGCTGCAGTCGCAGGGCACTGGCGGGCGGCTGCTGCGCCGGGCGATGACCGAACAGGCCGGCCGCGACCTGCGGCTTTCGGCGACGCGTCAGGGCTACCGCCTCTACGAGAGCGCGGGATTCACGCCGGTGCGGCTGGTCTACCAGCACCAGGGTATGGCGCGGGCGATCCGCCCCCCCGAGCCGGTGCAAGGTGTGTCGGTGCGGCCGATGCAACCCGGCGACATGGCGGCGATCCGGGCGCTCGACGCCCATGCCTTCGGCGCGCGGCGGACCGTGACCCTCGATGCGGTGCTGGGTGTCTCCGAGGTGATCGTGGCCGAGCGCGGCGGCGAGGTCGAGGGCTACGCGATGATGCGCAACTTCGGCAAGGGGCGGGTCATTGGCCCACTGGTGGCCGAGCAGGACGGCATCGCCATGCAACTCGCCGCCGAGTTCATAACGGCGCATGAGGGCGAGTTCCTGCGCCTCGACACGATCATCGAAAGCGAGCGCTTCGAGGCCTTCGTCTCGGCCGCCGGTCTCGGGGTCTACGACACGGTCACCGACATGCGCTACGGCCGCCTGCGCCGCGCGCAGAGCGGGCCGATGACCTACGGTCTGGCGATGCAGTCGCTGGGCTGAGCATCCAGACCAGCGACAGAGGGGGGCTGGGGCCCCCTTCGCGTATTCAGGAAATCCGGTCCTTCAGGCCGAAGTACATGCCTACCAGCGGCAGGAACCACGGCTTGCCGGAATGCAGCGGCACCTTCGGCCAGTCGAGCCCCTGCAGCGGGTTGGTGTCGGTCCGGCCCATCGCCATGTCGGCAAGGACCTGCCCCATCAGCGTCGAGATCTGCGCGCCGTGCCCCGAGTAGCCCATGCCGTAGATCATGCCGTCGGCCTCGCCCGCGCGCGGGAAACGGTCCTTGGTCATGCCGACCATGCCGCCCCAGCAATAGTCCAGCTCGACCTTGCCCATCTGCGGGAACATCTGCGTCAGCGCGGCGCGCAGCACCTTGCCCGACTTGGCGTCCGAACTCTGGTCCGAGGTCGCCGAGAAGCGCGCCCGCCCGCCGAAGATCATCCGCTTGTCCGGCGACAGCCGGAAGTAGTTGCCGATGTTCATCGAGGTGACATAGGTGCGGTTGCCCGGCAGCGTTGCGGCGATCTCGGCATCGCTGAGCGGGCGGGTCGCCACGATGAAGGAGCCGACGGAGATGATCCGCTTCTTGAAGAACCCCAGCGGGGCCGTGCCGACGCTGTTCGAATAGGCGTTGGTCGCGGCGATCACCCGCTCGGCGCGGATCGTGCCCTTGGGTGTCTCGATCAGCCAGCCGCTGCCCTCGCGTCTGCGCCCGGTGACCGGGGCCTGTTCCCAGATCTTCGCGCCGTGGCGGTGGGCGGCCTCGGCCAGTCCGGTGACGTAGCGGCCCATGTGCATCATCGCCGACTTGCCGTAGAGCATTCCGCCGTGGAACTGGTCCGACCCGATCTCGCCCTCCAGCTCGTGCTTTTCGAGGAACCGCGTGTCGGCGTCCACCTCGCGGTGGATCGTCTCGAAATTGGCACGCAGCGCCGCGACATGGCTGGCCTTCGAGGCGAGCTTGAGCTTGCCCGAGCGGCGGAAGTCGCAGGCAATGCTTTCCTCGGCGATGACCTCCTCGATCATGTCGATCGAGCGGTCGTAGGCCTGCCAGAGCGCCTTGTCCCGCTCCGCGCCGAGCTGCGCCTTGGCCTCGCCGTAGCCATGGGCCAAGCCGTTGTTGAGATGCCCGCCGTTGCGGCCCGAGCCGCCGAAGCCGACGTGGCGGGCTTCGAGCACCGCGACGCTCACCCCCTCGCGGGCCAGCTTGCGCGCGGCGTTGAGGCCGGTGAACCCGGCCCCGATGGCGACCACGTCGACCTTGCCCTCGACCGGGCCCGGCTGGGCCGAGGCAAAGGGGGTCGAGGTGGCGTGCCAGTAGGACTGATATTGCATCGCAGTGCTTTCGTTTCAGCGGTGATTACAGGCCGACGACGCCGGGCAGCCCCGAGATATCCTTGATCTCGGTGTAGCCGTAGAAGAGGTTTGCCGGCTCGTGGCCGCGGTTGACCCAGACCTTATTCTTGATCCCCAGGTCATGCGCGGTCATCAGGTCGTAGCGGAACGAGGAGGAGACGTGCAGCACGTCTTCCGGCCCGCAGCCCAGCTCGTCAAACATGTACTCGAAGGCGCGCATCTGCGGCTTGTAGGCCTGCGCGCTCTCGGCAGTAAACACATGTGCGATCGGCGCGCCGAGCTTGGCGATATTGTGCGGGATCTGGTTGTTCATCGAGTTGGTGAGCGCCACCAGCGGGATGTGCGGGGCGATCTTGGCAAGGCCGGCGGGGACGTCGGGGTTGGGACCCCAGGTTGGCACGCGGTCATAGATCTTCGCCGCGATCTCGGGATCGAAGGCGACGCCGTTGCGCTTGCAGGTGCGCTCCAGGGCGTTGTGCACGACCTCGGCATAGGGCTTCCACGCCCCCAGCACCTCGTCCAGCCGATAGGCCGAGAAGTCGCGGATGAAGACCTCGATCTTTTCGGCTCCAAGCTGCTCGCCGTAGAAGTCGCGCGCGGCGCCGGCCATGTCGAAGTAGATCATCGTGCCGTGACAGCCGAAGGTGATGAATTTGGGGCGGAATGTCATGTCAGTCTCCGGGGTGCGTGATACCAACATCTTGACCCGCCCGCCGCGACAGCGCCTGCCGCGTTTCGCGCTCTCAGCGCAGGAAATTGCGTTTGTCGCGCGGATCGCGGCACGGTCTGCCGCGCCGCGCGCGCTTTCGGTGACCGGCGCGTGGCGTGGCGGGGCATTTTGTGGTGAATGCCCTTGAGACCAACACCGGAGACTCCCATGGCCCTGCTCGTACCCGTTGAAACCGCTCCAACTTTTGCCGCCAAGGAAGGCACCGCCGCGCCCGACCGCCTGATCGAGGGTGCGCCCGCCTTCAAGACATGGGAAATCGACACCGCGCTGGCCGAAGCCGCCAACTGGGGCAAGATCCGCACCGGCGTCTGGGAGGCCACCGAGGGCAAGACGATCTCGATCAAGGGTGAGACCTTCGAGTTCTGCCACATCCTGTCGGGGCGCTGCGAGATTGCCGAGGACGGCGGCGAGAGCCAGGTTTTCGGCCCCGGCGACAGCTTCGTGCTGAAACCCGGCTTCACCGGCACCTGGAACACGCTCGAGACGGTGCGCAAGATTTTCGTGATCGCCTCCTAATGCGGGCGGTGGAGATCCTCGAAAGGCTCGTCGCCTTTCCCAGCGTTGTCGGCACCTCGAACAGGGCGCTGATGGAGTACGTCGCCCACTACCTTTCGGAGCACGGCGCGCGGGTCACCCGCCTGGTCGGACCCGAGGGCGACCGCGAGAACCTCTTTGCCACGATCGGCGATCCCTCGCTGCCGGGCTACGTCCTGTCGGGGCACGTCGACGTCGTCCCGGCGCAGGAGCCGGGCTGGGTCGGGGACCCCTTCGTGCTGCGGCGCGACGGTGCGCGGCTGATCGGCCGCGGAGCCTGCGACATGAAAGGCTTCGATGCCGCCGTGCTCGCCGCGGTTCCGGAGCTTATGGCGATGCCGCTCAAGGCGCCGGTGCACATCGCGCTCTCCTACGACGAAGAGGCGGGCTGCCGCGGCGTGCGGCACCTGCTGGCGAAACTGCCGGAGCTTTGCGCCGCGCCGCTTGGCTGCATCGTCGGCGAACCCTCGGGGCTGGTGCCCTTGCTCGCGCACAAGGGCAAGGCGGCGCTGCGGCTGGTGGCGACGGGCGTGTCGGGCCATTCATCGCGTCCCGACCTGGGACAAAACGCGATCCACGCGCTTACGCCGGCACTTTCTGCCGCCGTCGCGCTGGCCGAGAGCCTGACATCGGGGCCGCGGGACGCGCGCTTCACGCCGGCCCATTCGACGGTGCAGATCGGCACCGTTGCGGGCGGGCAGGCGCTCAACATCATCCCGGACCGCGCCGAGGCCTGCATCGAGGCGCGTGCCATCCCCGGCGTCGACCCGCGGCAGATCCTCGCGCCGCTTGCCGGAATGCGAGGGGTCGATGCCGAATGGCTGTCGGATTACCCGGCGCTGGCGCTCGATGCGGACCATCCGCTTGCGGTTCTCGCCTCCGAGATCTCGGGCCATGCGCCGCTTCAGGCCGTGTCCTACGGCACCGAGGCGGGGCTCTTCCAGCAGGCAGGCGTGCCCGCGATCGTCTGCGGCCCGGGTGATATCGCGCGGGCGCACAAGCCCGAGGAATATCTCACGGAGCCCGAACTGGCCGGTGCGACCGAGATGGTTCTCGCGCTCGGCCGGCGTCTCTGCTGAGCGCGGCATATCCTGCGGCGGCCTTTGGTCGCCGCAGGGAAAACTGCCGTGCGCGCGGCGGATCAGGGCGAACCTGCCGCCCGCCGTGCGCTAGCCTGACCCCGACACGACATGACACAGAGACCCCCGATGACCGCTGCCTCCCCCCTCGCGGCCGATGCGCCCGAGATCCTCCTCGCCCCGTTTTCGCCCGACCACCTGACCGGTGCCCTTCGCCTCTCGCGCGAGACAGGCTGGCCGCACCGTGCCGTCGACTGGGAGCTCACGCTCTCGGTCTCGCAGGGTGTGGTGGCATTGCAGGGGAACGAGGTGGTGGGCACCGCGCTCTGCTCGCTCTTCGGCGAGGTGGCGGCGATCAACATGATCATCGTCGATGCGCGGATGCGGGGCAGGGGTCTCGGCCGCAAGCTGATGCAGGCGGTGCTCGAGATCGGTGGCACCCGTGAATTGCGCCTTACCGCCACCGCCGACGGGCTTCCGCTCTACGAGAAGCTGGGCTTCGAGGCGACGGGCGAGATCTTCCAGCATCAGGGCATCGCCAAGGCCGCCGCGCCGGAGTTGCCGGTTCAGGTGGGGGCCAAGGCGGATGCAGCCGAACTCGCTGCCATGGACCGCGCCGCCAGCGGCATGGACCGGGCGACCTTCATCGCGGGGATCGCGGACCGCGGCGAGCTTCTGCGCGCCGAGGGCGGCTTCGCCCTCCTGCGAGAGTTTGGACGCGGCAGGGTGCTGGGGCCCGTCGTGGCGCAGGACGCCGCGACCGCCCGCGCGCTGATCGCCGCCGGGGCCACGCGCTGCGCCGGGCAGTTCCTGCGCGTCGATCTCGCGGATGCCGCGCTTGCGGCCCATGCCGAAGCGCTCGGCCTGGCCTACGTGGGCGGCGGCACCGCGATGAAGAAGGCGGCCCGCGCCGCCGCCGAGACCGATTTCACAACCTACGCCCTCGCCTCGCAGGCCCTGGGCTGACCTTCCGGAGAGCGTCATGCTGACCAATTCCCTCGTCGAGCTGGACCGCCAGCACCTTGTCCACCCGGTCTCGTCCTTCCGTGGCCACGAGGCGCGCGGCGTGCGCGTGCTGCGCTCGGCCAAGGGCGCGACCGTAACAGATGCCGAGGGTCGCGAGCTGATCGACGGCTTCGCCGGCCTCTGGTGCGTCAACGCCGGCTACGGCCACGAAAGCGTTGTCGAGGCCGCCGCCGAGCAGATGCGCAAGCTGCCCTATGCGACCGGATATTTCGACCTCGGCGCCGAGGCTCCGATCCGGCTTGCCGCCGAGCTGGCCGAGCGCAGCCCGGGCGATCTCAACCACATCTACTTCAGCCTCGGCGGCTCGGACGCGGTGGACAGCACGATCCGCTTCATCCGCTACTACTGGCACGCCAAGGGCCAGCCGCAGCGCGACCAGTTCATCTCGGTCGAGCAGGGGTATCACGGCTCCACCACCATGGGTGCGGGGCTGACCGCGCTGCCCGGCTTCCACGAGGGCTTCGGCGTGCCCTACCAGTGGCAGCACAAGATCTCGTCGCATTACATCTACCGCAATCCGCTCAGCACCGAGCAGGGGATCGTCGATGCCTCGGTCGCCGAGCTGAGGGCCAAGGTCGCCGCCATCGGTGAGGACAAGGTTGCCGCCTTCTACATCGAGCCCATTCAGGGCTCGGGCGGGGTGCTGGTGCCGCCGAAGGGCTGGGTGAAGGCAATGCGCGACGCCTGCGCCGAATTGGACATCCTCTTCGTGGCCGACGAGGTCATCACCGGCTTTGGCCGCACCGGGCCGCTCTTTGCCTGCGCGGAAGAGGGCATCGTGCCCGACCTCATGACCACGGCCAAGGGGCTCACCTCGGGCTACGTGCCGATGGGGGCAGTCTTCATGCGTGACCACGTCTACGAGACCATCGCCGAGGGCGCGGGGGCCAAGGCCGTGGGCCATGGCTTCACCTACTCGGCGCATCCCGTGTCGGCGGCGGTTGCGCTGGAAGTGCTGCGCCTCTACGAGGGCGGGCTGCTCGAGAACGGCCGGGAGGCCGGGGCGCGGCTGATGGCGGGACTCGAGACGCTGCGCGATCACCCGCTGGTCGGCGACGTGCGCGGGCGCGGCATGCTCGCCGCCGTCGAGCTGGTCACCGACAAGGAGAAGAAGACGCCGCTGCCCGCTGCCGTGCAGCCCGCCACCCGGCTTTTCGACCGGGCCTGGGAGCAGGGGCTCATTGTGCGCAGCTTCGCGCAGGGCATCTTCGGCTACGCGCCGCCGCTCTGCTGCACCGACGCGGAAATCGACGCCATCGTAGAGCGCACCCGAACCGTGCTCGACCTGACGCTGGAAGACCCGGAAATCCTCGCGGTGCTCGCCTGATGGCGCTGCTCTACCTTTCCACGGCGGAGCGCGCCGAGGTCTGGAAGCCGCTCTTCGACGCGGCGGGCGAGGAGATGATCGTGGGCGAGGCGGCGGTGACCGACCCCGCCGCGATCACCCATCTCGTCTGCTGGCTGCCGCCGCGAGATCTGCGGCGCTACCCGAACCTCAAGGTGGTGATCTCGACCGGGGCGGGCGTCGACCAGATGCCCGCCATGCCCGAGGGCGTCAGCCTCGTGCGCACGCTGGCGCCGGGCATCGAGGAGATGGTCCGCGATTGGGTGGTGATGGCCACGCTGATGCTGCACCGCGAGATGCCCATCTACCTCGGCCAGCAGCGCGCGGCGGAGTGGAGGACCCGCCCGGTGCCGCTCACCCGCGGCACGCGGGTCGGCATCATGGGGCTGGGGCGGATCGGCCTTCTGGCCGCGGGCACCCTGCGCGGCATGGGCTTCGACGTGGCCGGCTGGTCGCGTTCGGGCCGTACTGCGGAGGGAATCGAGGTCCACGGCGTCGGGGCGATGGATGCCTTCCTCGCGCGGAGCGACATCCTGATCTGCCTGCTGCCGCTCAACGCCGAAACGCGCGGCCTGATGGATGCCGCCTTCTTCGCGAAGCTGCCGCGGGGCGCCAGGCTGGTTCACGCGGGCCGCGGCGCGGAGCTCGACATGGCGGCGCTGAAGGACACGCTCGATGCCGCGCAGCTGGCCTCGGCCATGATCGACGTTACCGACCCCGAGCCGCTGCCCGCGGATCACTGGGCCTGGGCCGATCCGCGGCTGGTGATCACCCCGCATGTGGCGGCCAACACCGACGCCCGCGAGGGCGCGCGCCACGTGCTGGACGTGCTTCGCGCCAGCCGGGCCGGCGAGCCGCTTCCGGGGCTCGTCGACCAGGAAAGGGGGTACTGAAACACCTCTCCGGGGCGCGGTGCGAACATTCCGCGTGCCGGGGTGATACAGAAAAATACGCCGCCCCTCTGGCTGCTTTCGGAGTTTCCGCGGTGCCATCTCTGGGGAAGCTCAATGCAACGGGGATCGGCGAGACCCGCAAGGCCAGAAGCAAATTCTGCGAAAGGCCCGCGTCCCGGCACGGATCAAGGCGCACCTCCCGTGCCGGTGCATGGCAGAAAGGACTGCCGAGATGGCAACGACGACCGCCGTGTCACCGCTGACTGCGTTCAGCTATGTCAGCTTCGACGTGATCGGCACGCTCATCGACTTCGAAGGCGCGCTCAAGGAAGACCTGGCCGCCATCGCCGCCAGGGAATGCGTGGACATCGACGGGGAGGGAGCGCTCTCGGTCTCCCGCGATGCCCGCTACGAGCCGGGTGCGGGCCTCTTCCCTGACGACCTCAGCCTGCCCGACACCTAGGACGACCGCCAGCTGATGATCGACACCGTGGGCGAGGCGCAGCCCTTCCCCGACAGTGCCGAGGCGATGGCGAGGCTCAAGGCGCGCTAAAAGCTGATCGCAATGACCAACGCCCGCCGCTGGGCCTTCGAGAAATATGCCGAGAAGCTGGGCCAACCGTTCTGAGCGGGCTTTACGACCGACGGCACCGGCTGCGAGAAGCCGAACCCCGACTACTTCCACAAGGTCTTCGCCTACGTGCAGAAGGACGGCGTCTCGAAGGACGACATCCTGCACACGGCGGAGAGCCAGTACCAGGACATCGGCATCTCGCGCGAGCTCGGCATGACCAACGCTTGGATCCAGCGCCGCCACGCGCAGAAGGGCTACGGCGGCACGATCGATCCGAAGGAATTCACCGAGCCCGACTACCACTTCCACGCGCTGATCGAATTGGCCCTCGCGGCTGACGAGGCCTTCGGCGTGTAGGTCCGCAAACCAACCGGTTCGAGGCGGCGGCAAGACCGCCAGGGCCAATCAAACCATCACAACAGGGAAGCACGACATGACCAAGACCCCCACCAACTGGACCGGCCGCGATGACGCGATGGTCGAGCACATGATCCGCCGCGGCGCCTCGCACCGGGATCTTCTGAAGATGCTGATGTCCTCTGGCGTCGCTGCGCTCCTAGGTCGAGGAAACCTTCGGCGCCTAGATCATCCCCGAGGGGATGAACCTGCGTGACTACCCTGTCAGCTACGACGAGCTGGAGCCGTTCTTCACGCAGTTCGAGAAGGTCGCGGGCATCTCCGGCTACGCGGGCAACCTCAACGGCGAGATCCGCGAAGGCGGCAACCCCTTCGAGGGCTGGCGCTCGGAAGATTTCCCGATGCCGCCGCTGCCGACGACCTACGACAGCTCAAAGTTCCGCGACGCCGCGTCCGCCATGGGCTACCACCCGTTCCCGGCCGGGGCAGGGATCGCGTCCACGTCCTACGTGAACCCCTATGGCATGCAGATGGGACCGTGCAACTTCTGCGGCTTCTGCGAACGCTACGGCCGCTACCAGTACTCCAAGTCCTCGCCGCAGACGGCGATCCTCGGCGCGCTGAAGCGCATGCCGAACTTCGAGTACCGGACCAATTCGGAGGTGCTGCGCGTGGAACTAGCCGAAGACGGCAAGACCGCGACCGGCGTCACCTACTGGGACGAGGCGGCGCAGGAAGAGGTCTTCCAGCCTGCCGACATCGTCATCCTGTCGAGCTACCAGCTCAACAACGTGCACCTGATGCTGCTCTCGGGTCTGGGCGAGGCCTACAACCCGCTGACCGGAGAGGGCACGCTCGGGAAGAACTACGCCTACCAGATGAACGGCGGCATCTCGATGTTCGTCAAGGACGAGGAATTCAACCCCTTCGTCGGCCACGGCGCCAACGGCATGATCATCGACGATTTCTCGATCAGCCAGAACGACTTCGGCGCCGAGGGCTTCATCGGTGGTTCCTACTGGCGCTCGGGGACCTTCAACGGCCAGCCGATCCGCAACATGCCGCTGCCCAAGGGCACGCCGAGCTGGGGCGCGGGCTGGAAGCAGGGCATCGGCGAATGGTACGGCCACGCCATGTCGATCGGCTCGCACGGCTCGCATATGGCCTATGCCAACAACCACCTCGACCTCGATCCGACCTACACCGACCGCCACGGCCGGCCGCTGATGCGCATGGCGTTCAACTGGCACTACAACGACCTGAAGATGAACCAATTCATGAAACGCAAGATGGAGCCGCTGGCCGTCTCGATGAAGCCCGACGTCATGCAGGCCGGTTTCAAGGACATCGGCGCGCAATACGACGTGCGCCCCTATCAGACCACGCATAACACCGGCGGTCACATCATGGCGGAAAACGCCCGCGAGGGGGCGGTCAACCGCTACAGCCAGACCTTCAAGGCGCACAACGTCTTCGCCATGGGCGCCGGCAACTTCGTGCAGAACACCCAGTACAACCCGACCGGCCTCGTGGGCGGTCTGGCCTATCACACGGTGCACGCGATCCGCACGCAGTACCTGTCGAACCCCCGTCCGCTGGTCTGAAGAGAATGCAGATGAAGACTTTCCTCCGCATCATCGGCGGCCTGGCCGTGCTGGGCATCATCGCCCTGCTGGCCTTCATCTTCGTGCCGGTGCAGACCAGCACGCCCGCGCAGGAGCTGGCCGCCGACTGGCAGCCCGAGCCGGGGCAGGGCGAATACGTCATGCACGCCTCGGACTGCGTCGCCTGCCACACCGCCGAGGATGGCGCGCCGCTCGCCGGCGGTCGCGCCATCGCCTCGCCCATGGGCACCATCTGGTCGACCAACATCACCCCCGACGCCGAGACCGGCATCGGCGAGTGGTCCTATGACGAGTTCCGCGCCGCCATGTTCGACGGCATCGCCAAGGGCGGCACGCATCTCTACCCGGCCATGCCCTACGAGAACTACCGCCTGATGCACGAAGAAGACATCCGCGCCCTCTACGACTACATCATGGCCGAGGTGGCGCCGGTTCAGAACGAGGTGCAGGAGACCCAGTTGAAGTTCCCCTTCAACCTGCGCTTCGGCATCCGGGCCTGGAACTGGCTCGCGCTGCCCCATGACGCCGGTTTCAACCCCGTCGGCACCTCGGACCTGCAGGACCGGGGCCAGTACCTCGTCGAGGGCCCCGGCCACTGCGCCGCCTGCCACAGCCCGCGCACGGCCTTCATGGCGCAGGACGGCGTGACGGCGGACGAGCCGAGCTTCCTCGCCGCCGGGATCATCGACGGCTGGAACGCCCCCGCCCTGCGCGGCGAGGGATCGGCTCCGCAACAGTGGTCGGTCGAGCAACTAGCGGCCTATCTTGCCACCGGCCGCAACGCCCACTCCACCGCCAACGGCGAAATGGGCCTCGTGGTCGAGCACTCGCTGCAGCATCTGGCCGACGCGGACAACATTGCCATGGCCGCCTTCCTCAAGGGGATGGACGGGGGAGAGGTCGAGGCTCCCGAGACCTTCGCCGCAAAGGGTCTGGGTTCGATCGAGGTCGCCGGCGCAGATGACGCCGGCGAGGCGACCGCGACCATGCTGACCGAGGCCGACCCGGATATGCCGCTCGGCGCGCGCCTCTACAGCGACAATTGCATCGGCTGCCACTTTGCCAGCGGCAAGGGCGCGGCCGAGATCTTCCTCGAGCTGCAGGACAACCACCTCGCCACCGGGTCGGAAACAAGCCGCTGATCTCGGTAATCCTGAACGGCGCCGAGGTTCCTGGCACCGCGAAACGTCCGATGACCCTGCGCATGCAGGGCTACGCGGATCGCATGTCGGACGAGGAAGTCGCCGAGTTGGCCAGCTGGCTGCGCAAGGCCTGGGGCAACGACGCCGGACCGGTGAGCGCCGCCGAGGTTGCCGCGGCGCGGAACGCCGACGCCAGCCATTGAGCTTGCAGACAGAAGAACCCGGAGGGGCCGAAATTCCGGCCCCTTTTCTCATCCTTTCGGCGGTTCAAAACTTCTCGCCATCCCGTTTCTCGGTTCCGGGGGCCAGCACCCTGTCGAGGCCGGTCGCGCAGATAGGTTTCCTCCGCGAACGGCTGAACCACTGGGACCGCATTCTTCATTTGCTCCGCCATTCGGCGCTGTACAGGCGAGTGGTGAGTGGGAAGATATCTTCCGTCTCCCCGAGAGCAGCCTGACACCCTGTTTGCCCCGTCTGGAGCGCGACTGGTCCAACGGCTGCCGGAATGGCGACGAGCGCAAGCCGATGACTACCAAGAAAGCCTCTACGTCGTAAGCGAATGGGCGGCGCGCCAGCGCCGAGCCGGGCAAGGCAGACGCTGTCGTGGCCGCTCGAATTGAGGCCCCGCTTCCGCCGCTGTCCGCATCGCGGGTGCTGGTCGACAAATTCAGTGCGGTGGCTCGCAACGGGACACCGACTGAGCGTAGCGCCTGGCTCGTCGACGCCGAGACCAGCATGGTCGCCAGCTTCGCAAGGATTACGCTGCAGTCGCGGCAGCGCTCCGCGCGCCCTGGCTGAACGGACAGCCAGAGGCCAGACCAATCGACTGAACACCCTCAACCGTCAGATGTATGGCGGTGCGTCCAGATCTCGGGGCGCACCGCTGCGATCGTCATCAGACCCGAACACCCTCGGCGTTGAAGAGATGCAACGCCTGCTCCGGGAAAGAGACGCAGACCTTTGGTCCCGGGTCGAGCCAGAGACGGTCATGGGTCAGGACCTTGAACACTTCTCCCGCCAGCGTCAGGTGCAGGATGATACCGTGGCCCGTCGGCTCGACCAGATCCACCGCGGCTAAGAGGCCGTCGGAGCCCGCCGGTGACAGCACCACGTGCTCGGGCCGGATCCCAAGCGTCGCCTCCCCCATGGCCGCGGGCATCGTCTCGGGCAGGGCGACCCTGCGGCCGTCGTGCAGGTGCAGGTGGCGGTCGGCGATGTTGCCCTTGAGGAAGTTCATTCCGGGCGAGCCGATGAACCCCGCGACGAAGAGATTGGCGGGCCGGTCATAGAGATCAAGCGGCGTGCCGACCTGCTGGATGTGACCACCGTGCATGGCGACGATGCGGTCGGCGAGCGTCATCGCCTCGACCTGGTCGTGGGTGACGTAGATCGAGGTCGCGCCCAACTCGCGGTGCAGCTTGCGGATCTCGGCGCGCATCTGCTCGCGCAGGCGGGCGTCGAGGTTCGACAGCGGCTCATCGAAAAGGAAGGCCTTGGGCTGGCGCACGATGGCGCGGCCCATGGCGACGCGCTGGCGCTGGCCGCCCGAAAGCGCCTTGGGCTTGCGTTCGAGCAGCGCGTCGAGCCCGAGCTTGGAGGAGGCCGCGCGCACCTTCTCAGCGATCGTCGGCTTGTCGGTCTTCCGCAGCCGCAGCGAGTAGCTCATGTTGTCGGCCACGCTCATGTGCGGGTAGAGCGCGTAGCTCTGGAACACCATGGCGATGTCGCGGGCCTTGGGGGGCAGGGTGTTCATCACCTTGTCGTCGATGCGGATCTCGCCGCCGGTGATCTCCTCGAGCCCGGCGATCATCCGCAGCAGCGTGGACTTGCCGCAGCCCGAGGGTCCGACCAGCACGATGAACTCGCCGTCGCCGATCTCGAGGTTGATGTCGTCGAGCACGCGGATCGTGCCGTAGTTCTTGCTCGCGGAGCGGATTTCCATCGTGGCCATGCGGTTATCCTTTCACGGCGCCGGCGGTCATGCCTTGCACCAGGTAGCGTTGGATGAGCAGGAAGAAGAGGCAGGCGGGGATCAGCGCCAGCACGCCAGCGGCCATCATCTGCCCGTAATCCACCGAGAACTTCGACACGAAGGTCAGCAGCCCGACCGGGAAGGTCGCCTTCTCGCTGCCCGAGATCAGCATCAGCGCAAAGATCATCTCGGACCAGGCGGCGGTGAAGACGAAACCCAGCGTCGCGGCCACTCCCGGTAGCGCCAGCGGCAGGATGATGTGGCGGAAGGCGGTGAACCGGTCCGCGCCGTCGATCATCGCGGCCTGCTCGAGGTCCGAGGGGATGCCGTCGAAGAAGCCCTGCATCAGGAAGGAGGCGAAGGGCACGTTGAAGGCGGTGTAGACGATGATAAGCCCGGTCAGGCTGTTGGTCAGCCCGAGCGGCGAGAGGATCTTGAAGATCGGCGCCACCAGCATGACCAGCGGAAACATCTGGGTGATCATCAGCAAAGCCGCGATCCACAGCTTGCCGCGGAACTGGAAGCGCGACAGCGCGTAGCCCATGAGCGCGGCCAGCACGGTCGAGATCACCGCGGTCGAGCCCGAGACGATCAGGCTGTTGGCGAAGAACCGGGGAAATTCGCTGTTGGCCAGCACGAAGCGGAAGTGTTCCAGCGTCGTGCTCGAGGGCCACAGGCGCACGCCCTCGGAATAGAGCAGGTCGTTCGGCGTGACCGAGACCTTGAGCAGCCAGAACAGAGGAAAGAGCGCAAAAGCGATGAAGCACAGGATGGCCGCGCGATGCGCCAGCGTGGCGAGGAGTCGGGTCGCGGTCATGTCACTTGTCCCTGTTCGAAAGCTTCTGGCGCAGCACGAGGATGACCATGGAATAGGCCAGCAGCAGCGCCAGCAGCACCAGCGCGACCGCCGAGGCATAGCCGAAGTCGAGCCGCTTGAAGGCCTGGGTGAAGATGTAGCTGGCCACGGTCTGGGTACGGTCGGCTGGGCCGCCGTTGGTCATCACGATGATCAGGTCGGCAAAGTTGGCGACCCAGACGGTGCGCAAGAGCACGGTGATGGCGATCACCGGCGCGAGGTAGGGCAGGGTGATCGAGAAGAACCGCTGGATCGGCGAGGCACCATCGATCGAGGCGGCCTCGTAGAGATCCTTGGGGATCGACTGCAGCGCCGCGAGCAGCGTGATGGCGAAGAACGGGATGCCCCACCAGGTGGCGGCGAGGATAGGCCCCCACATGGCGATGCTCGGATCGGCGAGGATGTTCGAGGGCTCGTCCATCAGCCCCAGCGCGGTCAGCCAGTGCGGGATCGGGCCGATCACCGGGTTGAACAGCCAGGCCCAGTTGAGGCCCGCAAGGAAGGTCGGCACGGCCCAGGGCAGGAACACCAGCGATTGCGCCAGCCCGCGTCCGGCGAAAGGCACGTTGAGCAGCAGCGCGAGGATCAGACCAAAGGCGAGCTGGAAGAAGACGCTGGCGCCGGTCCACCACAGGGTGTTGCGCAGCGCCCGCAGGAAGGCGTCGTCCTGGCCGAGCGCCTTGAAGTGCTCGAGGCCGACGAAGCCGCCGGAGAAGGGGTTGAGAAGCTGGATGTCCCGGAAGGCGTAGGAGATGCCGAGGATCAGCGGCACCAGCATCACGGCGGTGATCAGGATCAGCACCGGGGCGCAATAGAGCCAGGGCTCGAGCGTTCCGGCAAGGCGCTGACGCAGCGGACGCCGATAGGTGGTGGGGATGGGTGTTGCGGTCATCTGTCCTCCGAGCGCAGAGGGGGGCCGGACGCGCACGCCCGGCCCCGGCGTCAGGTTACTTGGCGAGGTGCTTTTGTTGCGCCTTGGTCAGGTAGGCGGCCCATTCGCTTGCAAGCTCCTGCGGGGTGATTTCCCCCAGCAGCGCCTTCTGCCCCGAAGCGATGGCCAGCGAGTCCTTGAAGTAGGCAAATTCCTCGAGGTAGGTCGGCATCACCGTCGGCACGACGTTCTCGTCGTCAAGCTGGTCGAACCATCCCTTGAAGGCGGGTGCAGAGTAGAACTCGTCTTTCTCGGCGGACTTCAGCACCGGCAGCGCGCCGATCGTCTTGTTCCAGGCGATATTGCCCTCGGGTCCTTCGAGTGTTGCAATGAGATCCCAGGCGAGGTCCTTGTTCTCGGAAGCGGACATCATCGACCAGCCGGCGTAGCCGATGGTGGTGAAGGCCTTGCCGTCCGGGCCCTTCGGCATCGAGATGACGCCGTACTGGTCTTCGGACATGCGCTCGGCGATGGCGATCAGCGCGTCGGGATCCTGGTCGAGGAAGGCGCAGGTGCCCGAGTAGAAGCCCGCGACGATCTCGTTGAAGCCCCAGTTCACGCTGTCCTTCGGTGCTAGACCGTCCTTGTAGAGGTTGATGTACCACTCGAGGCCCTTGACCCAGCCTTCGCTGTCCATCGTCGAGGTGCCATCTTCGTTGAAGAAGGTGTTGTCACCCGCCATCGTGGCGCTCGCCATCATCCAGCCGTTGAGGCCGCCCGGGCCGCCGCGCATGCAGTAGCCGGACTTGCCGGGCAGGGCCGAGATCGCCTCGGAGGCGGCGCGGAACTCCTCGAGCGTGGCGGGCGGGGCATCCACACCTGCCTCGGCGAGCAACTCCTTGTTGTAGAACAGCGCCCGCAGGTAGAGCCCGTAGGGCAGCATGTAGGCCGTGTCGTCGATGTCGCGGCCCAGCTCCAGTGCGCGATCCGTCATGTCAGAGGCGTTTTCCCAGTCGGCGAGATAGGGCTCGAGGCTCTCGAGGAGGCCGTTGTTGGCATAGAGCGACAGCCAGGTGTCGGGCATCTCGACCACGTCGGGCAGATCGCCCGCCGAGACCATGGTGGCGAACTTCTGGAAGGCTTCGCCCCAGGGCAGCGAGATGATCTCGACCTTGGTGTCGGGGTGCGCCTCTTCGAAGCCGGCGACGATCTGCTTGAGCGTCTCGGTGCGGGCCGGGCTGGTGATCACCTCGACGAGACGCAGCGTGGTCTCGGCGCTCGCCGCGCCACTTGCGGCCACAAGCGCGAGGGCGCTGGCACTGAGCAGGTTCTTCATGGTCTTCTCCCTGTTGATTGTCTGTTGGTGGTCTGTTGGATTGGCGCGGCCCCGTCAGGCCGCCACCGCAGGTTATTGCGCGGCCTTGACCGCCGCCGGCTCTTGCGCGGCGGCAATCGCCGCGGTCAGGTCGGCCCACAGCGCCTCGGTGCCCTCGAGCCCGATATGCAGCCGGACCGAGCGCGAGGAGATGCCGAATTCATGGGCCGAGTTGGGTCTGGCCTTCTGCTCGAGCACGACATCTCCGGGCACCACGAGGCTCTCGTGCCCGCCCCAGCTGACGCCGAGCTTGAACAGCTGCAGCGCATCGCAGAAGCGGCGCAGGTCGATCCCCTCGCGGAAGACGAATGAAAAGAGCCCCGTGGTGCCGCGCAGCCCCGGCGGCAGCGGCGCGAGGCCGGGGTGCATGACGGTCTCGACCACGTCGAGCGCCGCAAGGCGACGGGCAATCTCTAGCGCGCTGTCCTGGTGGGCGGCGACGCGCAGCGGCAGGGTGCGCAGCCCGCGCAGCAGCAGCCAGGCGTCCATCGGCGCGATGCGGCCGCCGAGGTAGGGGTAGATCTCGCCCCGCACCCGGTCGACGTTCTCCTTCGAACCGGCGATGACGCCGGCGACGACGTCGCTGTGCCCCCCGATGTACTTCGAGGCCGAATGCACCACCAGATCGACACCCAGCTCGATCGGGTTCTGGAAGACCGGCGTCGCCCAGCTGTTGTCGATCACCGAGAAGACACCGTGACGTTTCGCGGCAGCGGCGAGCGCGCCGACGTCGAGCGGTTCCATCACCCAGCTTGTCGGGCTTTCGAGGTAGAGAAGTTTCGCGCCGCGCAGCGCCGCCTCGACGGCCTCGGGGTCGGTGCCGTCGACGTAATCGACGGTGATCCCCATGCGCGGCAGGTAGGTCCCAAACAGGCGGAACGCATCGGGGTAGACGTTGCGCACCGCCACCACCCGGTCGCCGGGCGCGACATTGCTCAGCACCGAGGCCGAGATCGCCGCCATCCCCGAGGCGAAGGCCAGCGCGTCCTCGGCCTTTTCCAGCTCTGCCAGTTTCTCTTCGAAGGCACGGACGGTGGGGTTGAGGCCGCGGCTGTAGATCGGACGGGTGATCTCGCCGCGATAGGCGGCGATCATCTCGTCGTAGCTGTCGAAGGTGAAGAGCGAGGTCTGCACGATCGGCGGGACCACGGCATTGAGGATGCTGTCTCGGTCGTGGGCGGCGATCAGCCGGGAGGCCTCGTAGAGGTCGTTCATGGGCGCATGTTCCTGATGTCCTCCTCGACCACGTCGAGGATCTTGCGTGTTTCTTCCGCCGCCGCCGCCGTGTCCCCGGCGCAGATCGCGTTGAAGAGGGTGCGATGGTAGGGGAAGGAGCGGGCGGCAAAGTCTTTCCGGTCGAAGGGGCGGTCCCAGAACCGTTCGAGGATGTCGTGCATCTGTTCCAGCAGCTGCCGGAACAGCGGATTGTGTGCGGCGTCGTAGATCGTCATGTGATAGGCGAAATCGGCCTTGCCGCTGCCGCCCTCGCGGTGATGGGTGCGCTCCATCTCGTCGAGCGCCACCTCCATGCGCCGCATGTCCTCCTCGGTGCGCCGGCGCGCGGCGGCGACAGAGGCCTCGATCTCGATGCCGCGCCGCACCTCCAGCGTCATCAGCAGCGCCTCGGCCAGCCCGTCTGCCGAAAGGCTGAGCGGCATGTAGACCGTCTCCTCCGAGATCTGCCGCAGCAGATAGGTGCCCGAGCCAATCCGCGCCTCGACGATGCCGAGCGCCGAGAGCTGGCTGACCGCCTCGCGGAGGCTCGATCGTCCGACCTTCAGCGCGGCGGTCAGCTCGCGCTCGGGCGGCAGCCGGTCGCCGGGCTGGAGGTTCTTCTGTGCAATGTAGCGCGCCAGGACATCCATTATCTGGCGGCTCCGCCCGATGGGAGGCAACGCGGTAAGCGCGTCATCGGGGGCGTCTGCGGAGGGAGGAGTGTCGTTCATATTGGTAATAGGTCAGACCAATTGGAGTCGCGCAACAGTTTTTGTGTGCCCGCTGCTCTCCTTGCGGCGGGCCGGCTGCATGTTGATCTCCACCCAGAACTGACCCGGGCGTTCCATCGAGAAGTGACCCACCTTGGATTATGCTGGGGGGGTCATGATTGGGTCAAGACATGGCTTCCCTCCCTCTTGTTCCGCGTGGCTGCGGCCGCGCTGTCCTTGAAGCGGAAGCTGTCGTTTCCGGTCTCGAGGATGTGGCAGGATAGTGCCCCGCGGCGTGGTGTAGTAAGCCGCGAGCGTCGCTGATCGCGAGGCTGGTGGTCATCTTGGCGTCACCGAACACTGAGGCTGTCTAGGCAGTCCGCCCGGAAGCGCCCGTTGAGCGCCTCAATGAAGGCGTTGTCCGTGGGTTTTCCGGGACGCGAGAAGTCCAGCGTCACGCCCTTGGCATAGGCCCATAGTCCATGTCCTTCGAGATGAACTCGCTGCCCTAATCGACGCGGATTGTGGCTGGATAGGCCAGAAATGCCCTTCCTCATATCTGTGGCGCCGCAGGCAAGGTAGACCCGCACACCCGTTCCCGGGCCGATCATACCGCCTCGACGGCCCGGATCAGCCGCGTCAGAGCTTCTCCGTCCATGCCGCTGTCGAACCTCAAGCATCTCCCGTTGGCCAACCGCAACTCCACTGGAACCGATCTGGTTGGCGTGGGCGCTGGAGTTGCCGACTCCGGGAAATCGACGGGAAGGAAGTAAGCGCCGTGACCGGGCGACCAGAGACCCTTTTGCTTCAGGTCCCGCCGCCACCCGTAAATCTGAGAGCGTGTCACCTCGTAGCGCTGAGCGACCTGGGTCACCGTCGCCCCATCAGCACCAGCCGCCAGCACGATCTCGAGCTTTTCGTCGTCACTCCACCGTCGGCGTCGCTCAACGCCCAGAACTTCGCCCAGCATGACCCCTCCATCTAAGACACGTCGCAAAGGACGCCGTTAAGCACGTGTCTTAGATCAGGTCGCCTCCAACCGGCAGGCGGCCTCAACCGGTCGGTTACGTTCATCCAGAATCGTCAGTGAAAGCGATAGGGACACGCCGAAAGCGATCTGGTGTCGCAGCGATTCAAGCGTCCAGACAAAGAACACGTTGTGTGAGGCCCGCGCGACGGCGAGGTGAAACCGCTGGTCTGCTTCTGTCGGCAGTTCTTTTTCCTGCTAGCGAGTTTCCAACTTTCGCAGTGCCTTCTCGATCTTGCGAAGGTCCTCTTGGTCCCGCCGGGACGCCGCCCAACCTGCTTACGACGTAGCCGCCACAGACCCTCGGCGTGACTGGACAATGCCCTTGGTGCGGAGCCAGGCAAGTGCGGCCCGAACGACGGGCCGCGATACGCCGAACTCTTGCGTGAGAGATTCCTCGTTGGGCAAACGGATGCGCAATTCGCAAGTTCCGTCGGTATTCCGCGTCAGAAGGTGCTTATAGAACTGATCTGCGAAGGATGGTCTTTCTGGCACCGCTCAAGTTTGTATCCGTCGTAGAAGTGCGTGCGGTTAGACTTCGACCCCCGCCGCGCGATAGATGCTCTCCATAAGCCGCAATGTTTTGAGGTTGTCCAGCCTGTCGGTCTGGAACTTTCGCCCGCTGCGCAGTCCTTCTGTAAAGTCGGTAACCGCACCGGTGAAGCAGGCCTGGTAGTTGGCCGTGAGGTCATGCTGTGACACGGCGTCCGGTTGCGAGAGTAGCGTGATCCGGTCGCGATCGTAAATTAGCGTGTCGGCATCGCCCAATAGTTCTAACCTGTCTGTCGGAAGTGGCGGGTGTCCGGGAGCGGCGATGTCGGCATCGATGACGACCAGTGCACCATTCTCAGCTCGGAGTTGTATCAACGCGACATCCTCGCCTTTCAGCGCCGGGTTAATGCGGTCCAGGGTTGCGCTGACCACGTCCATTTCGCCGATGATTGCGCGGAGGGCATCCAAATGGTGGATCAGAACTTCGAAGACCAAGAGGCGCCGGAAGTCTGTGAGGTAAGGCTGGCGTCCCAGTAGGAAGGGCTCTTTGCCTTCGTAGTCCCATACTGCCGAGGCGCGGACCGTCATCCGGGCATGACGCAACCTGCCGACCTCCCCGTCCTGCATCCGCTGCGCGAGCTCAGCGTAATGCGGACGAAAGCGGTAGTTTTCATGGACCATAAAACGCACGCGCTCACCCACATCAGCGATAAGAGCCTCTGCCTCGGCCACCGTAGGGGTCATGGGTTTTTGGCACATCGCGTGCACGCCCTTGTCGGCGGCGATGCGCACCAGCCGCGCATGGCTGCCCACCGGAGTGATGATGTCGACGGCGTCGGGCTGGGTCTCGTCCAGCATTTCCGCCATGTCGGCGAAGACGCGAGAGATACCAAAGGCCTCCCCTCGTGCGTTTGCTTTGTCCTTGTCTGGGTCGCAAATCCCAACAATCTCAACGTCTGCCTGTGCCTGCCATCCGATGAGGTGAAATTGGCTGATCGCTCCGGCCCCTGCAATCGCGACCCTAAGCTTGTTACTAGCCACTTTTGGCCCTTCCTTGGTTCTGTTTGCCTGTCTCGCCCAAATTTGCGCTACTACAAATTCGAACCAATCAGACGTGAGGCTACTCTCCTAACCATCTCCGATGGAAGCCGGGGTTCGGCATCTGATCGAAGAAAGTGGCCTCGAGGTCGGCGAAGGCCCTCTTGAGCATATCCGTTAGGAAATTCAGTGCACTTCGCCGGGACTCCCGTAGTACTTCATAGCCAGTGTTTACTTCGGAATTCACAAGTCAGTCGGCTCAACTGCCTCGGCAACCAAGGTTCATTTCGCTTTCGGCCCGCGCGGCGCGCGACGCCGCGGCCAGCAGGCTGATGTCGTTCGGCCCAACAATAAAGCTATAGCCCGCTTCCCGCAGGTCGGCATAGCTGCGGCCTGCGCCGACGATTGTTCCTAGCATCAGCCCTCCGGCGCGCGCCACTTTCTCGACCTCAGCGATCTGGCCTTGGACGTCGGGGTGGGTCATGTCCTCGAGATGGTCCATTGATGCGGCGAAATCATTGGGTCCGACGAAGGCCATGTCGATACCCTCGATGCCCGCGATCTCGGCGACCTCGCGTACCGTGTCGACATGCTCAATCTGCGCCATGATCAGCAGCTCGTCATGAGCGGTCTTGGCGTAGTCTGTACGCTTGCCGTAGTCCGAGGCGCGGACGATAGGGGCTGCATAGCCCCGACGACCGCGGGGGGAATACTGGCAGAAGGCAGCAATGTCGCGCGCCATGGCCGCAGAGCTCACCATCGGCACCATGAGCGAACGCGCGCCGCGGTCGAGCGCACGTTTCAGCGTAGCCTCCGAGCAATCGGGGACGCGAACGATAGCCTGTCCGCCCGCGGCCTCAACGGCCCTGATCAGTCCGAGCCCTTCCTCGAGCCCAGCGGTTCCGTGTTCGCAGTCGATCACCACCACGTCCCAGCCGGTGTGCACGAGAAGTTCTGCCACCTCGGGAGTACCAAACTCGAGCCACGCGGCGGTGACGGTTTCGCCGGCCTGGAGCCGCGCCTTGAGCTTGTTCTTGCCAGTCATGAATTTGCTTCCCTTTCAGAATGTGAAGAACGTTTGCCAATGATCTCGAGCGCCGCCCGGAGCAGCAGCAGGCCCCACACGAGGAGGGTAATTGCGCCCAGCACTGCGGCGGTGCCGCGCTCGAAGAAGCCTGTAAGATCGCCCTGCGCTTTCATCATCGATACCATGAAGTTGCCCTCGACCACCTTGCCGAGAACGATGCCGAGGATCGCCGGGGCGAGCGGGATCTGCGCCCAGGCCATGACGAAGCCGAGCAGTCCGAGAACCAGGACGATCCAAATCGCCATCGTGCTGCCCATGATGGCATAGGCGCCTATAAGTGAGAGCATGAGCACCAGCGGCATTAACACGGCGCGAGGGATGCGCAGAAGGTAGGTTGCTAGGGTGACTGCTAGTCCGCCGGTAAGCAGCATCAGCAGGTTGGCCATGAAGAAGGCGCCGAAGATCGTGTAGACGAGGTTGGCATCGGTGGTGAAGATATCCGGACCGGGCGTGAGGCCCTTCATCAGCAGCACGCCGATCGCGATGGCGGTTACGCTGTCGCCGGGGATGCCAAATACCAGCGCCGGGGTCCATGCACCCGCCACGGCGGCGTTGTTCGCGGCTCCGCCGTCAACGATCCCCTCGAGATGGCCCTTGCCAAATTTCTCCGGAGTGCGCGAGAACCGCCGCGACAGGGCGTAGGCGATCCACGCGGCCACGTCGGCGCCCGCACCGGGCAGAGCGCCAACTACTGTACCGCCGAGCCCCGAGCGCATCACTGAAACCCAGCGGGTGCGGATCTCGTGCAGCGCGCCGCACAGGGCCGCGCTGAGTGGCTCGATCTTGATCCGTCGCAGCTTGGTCTCTTCGCCCGAACCGGCATTGCGCAGGAGTTCGGACAGCGCAAAGAGGCCAATCATCGCCGGGATGAAGCTGACACCGTCGTAGAGATCCATGAGCCCGAACGTGTAGCGCGGATGGCCCACGGCGACGTCGATGCCGACCGTGGCAATAGCGAGTCCTATGAAAAGCGATGCGAAGTTGCGTGCCACCGATGCACCGCCGACGAAGACTGCGCAGCTAAGCCCCAGCGTCGCCAGCCAGAACGCTTCGTCGCTTGAGAAGCTGGCGGAGAGCCGGGCGAGCTGTGGTGTCGCTAAGGCAAGCAGGATCACCCCGATGATACCGCCGAGGACCCCGGCAAACAGTGAGACGAACAGCGTGGTGCGTGGCTTGCCGGATTGGGCCAGCGCGTAGCTGTCCTCGACATAGGCTGCCGAGGCGGGAGTGCCGGGCATCTTGAGCAGCGCCCCCGAGATATCGCCAGCGAAGATTGCGGTGGTGGTGGTGGCGACGATGGCCGCCACCGCCTGCGCCGGGCCCATGAAATAGGTGAAGGGGACCAGCAACGCGACCGCCATGGTAGCGGTGAGCCCGGGCATCGAGCCGACGAAGGCGCCGTAGAGCGTGCACAGCAGAACCGTCGCCATGAGGTGCGGTTCAAGCACGGCGGTGAAGATCGCAAAAATGTCCATGACCAGTCCCCTACCAGGCCACCTGGGTTAGTGGGCCCCATGGCAGCGGCACCCGCAGTACGCTGTAGAACACGAAATGCAGGACGATGGGCGCGAGCAGCGCCACGGCAGTCGCGATTGGCCAGCCGCCACCAAAAACCCACACCGCAATGAGCAGCGCCAGTGCCGCAGCGATGTGAAATCCGAGAACCGGCAACAGGACCGCGAAGGCGGCCACCAACGCCAGCAAGATCAGGATCGGCAGCGCCTGAAGGCGACTTCCTTCGCTTGCCGGGGCGATGCCGCGCGCCGCCTCGAGAAGGATGCCGAGCCCCGACAGGATCAGCCCTGAGGCGATTATGCGCGGAAAGAGGTCGGGGCCAAAAGCCATGGCGCCGATCTGCGGAAAGCCCGAGGCGATCCAGATCATCAGTGTGCCGAGGGCGACAAGCGCCGCCCCCGTCACGATGTCCCGTGTTGCAGTCATTTGTCCCGGCCCGCTTACTTGGCGAGGCCGACGGCCTGGATCACCTCGCCGAGCGCTGCGTCCTGCTGCTGCATGTACGCGGCGAGATCTTCCGCGCCCATGTCGACCACCTCGGCGCCGCGGCTGGCCTTGAAGTCGGCCCACTCCTGCGAGGCGACGACTTCAGCCACAGCCTTTTCATAGGAGCACACGATGTTCGCGGGCATCCCATCGGGACCGGAGATGGATATGTAGGCCGCAAGGGTCCAGCCGCTTTCGAGAGCCTCGGAGGTCAGCGGAACATCGGGCAGCGCCTCCATCGGGCTGTGGTGCATGTAGGCCAGCGCCTTGACCTCGTCGGACTCTACGAGCGTCTTGCCCTCGGACAGGGCGGGGGTGGCGACGTCGACGCCGCCCGCGACCAGTTCCTGCAGCGCCGGGGCGGCGCCCTGCGAGGGAATCCAGCGGATCGCGTCGGGGGCCATCCCCTCGGCGTTCAGCATCCCGGCCAGGGCCAGGTGCCAAATGCCCCCGAGGGACGTGCCCGAGCCGGTCAGCTCGCCAGGGTTCTCTCGCGCATAGTCGAGCAGTTCGTTGACAGTACCAAACGGGCTCTTCTTGCCTACCAGAACCGAGGCGGGGACGATGTCGATCAGCGCGATAGGGGTGACGTCTTCGTAGGTCATCTCGGTCAGGCCAACCCAGTGCATGGTGTTGATCTCGACCGTGACAGCGCCAACCGTGTAGCCGTCGGGCTCGGCGCGCGAGATCGCCGAGTGACCGGTGACGCCGTTCCCGCCGGTGCGGTTCACCACGTTGAACGGCACGCCCCAGGACTTCTCAAGAAGACTCGCCAGCATCCGCGAGTTGGCATCGGTGCCGCCACCTGCGCCCCAGGGCACGATGTAGGTGACCGCGCGGTCGGGTTTCCAATCGCAGCTGTCCTGCGCAAGCACCGCGGTTCCGGACGTGGCAATGGCGGCGGCGCAAACGGCCACCCGTGCAAATCTGTACATGTAATCCTCCCATTGATGCACTGCCCCAAAGCATCCTCCGACAGTGCCCGGGGATAGTTGGACCATGGTATACCATCTCTAGTCAATCGTTTGACTAAGCATTTTTTGATTGGTTCGGCGAAAGCGCGCGGATACTGAAGGAATAAAGGCGGGAATGGCATGACAAAAAGAACGACGCTGCGCGACATCGCCGAGGAGCTGGGGCTATCGGTGTCCTCCGTCTCGCTTGCGCTGCGCGCGCATCCCCGGATTCCTGCCGCCACGGCCGAGTCGGTGCGCCAGGCCGCAGTGCGGCTCGGATACATCTACAACCGCGCCGCCGCCGACCTGCGCCGAGCCGAGAGCCACCTCGTCGCGGTCTGCCTCAGCGACCTGTCCAACCCGGTGTTCAACGAGTTCCTCGTGCAGATCGAGGACGAGCTCTGCACCCGCGACCGCAAAGTCTTTCTCGGCGTCGCGCGCGAGAGCCTCGATCAACAACGGCGCTTCCTGCAGACTGCGCTCGAGCATGGGGTGGGCGGGATCGTGCTCTGCCCGGTACACGGCACTGGCCCCACCGATCTCGACGTGCTGCTGCCGCGTGGACCCGGGGCGACGCCGATCGTGCCCACGGCGATCTTCTCGCGGCAGGTCGAGGGGGTGGCGCTGCCGCAGTTCGTCAACGATGACCCGCTTGCCGGGCGGCTGGCGGCAGAGTGCATGATCGAGGCGGGGCATCGGCGCATCGGCTGGATCGGCGGCGGGCAGGACACCTCGACCGCGCGCGGGCGGTTTGGCGGCTTCCGCGCCGCGCTTACGGAGGCCGGGCTGCCGCCGCCGCTGGTCCGTCACGGGCCGACGAGCCGGGCCTTCGGGCGATCGGCAGCGCTCGACCTGCTGCGGGAAACCGACGCCCCGACCGGGCTGGTCTGCTTCAGCGACCTGGTGGCCTTCGGGGTGCTGGCCGCGATCCGCGAACTGGGGCTCGAGCCGGGGCGGGAGGTGTCGCTGATCGGCTGCGACGACATGGACGAGGCGGCGTTTACCTGGCCCGGGCTGACGACGGTGGCGGTGGACAAGTCCGAGATCGGCCGCGCCGCGGCGCGCTGCCTGCTCGGGGAGTCCCCGGCGCAGGTCTCGGTGCTGCCCCCGGCGCTCATCCGCCGCGGCACGGTCGGACCCGCGCCGCGCTGATCCTCAGTCGCCGCTTGGAGTCCCGACGCTTTCGCGGCCGACGAGCGCGCCGCTGATCAGCACCTTGGTGGCGGGCTCCGGCGCGGTGGCGATCAGCATGTCGTCGAGCAGGCGCACCGCCATCGCGCCGATGCGGCGCTTCGGCACCTCGATGGTGCTAAGGGCGGGCTCGCTCATTGCACTCATCGGCAGGTTGTCGAACCCCACGACCGAGACATCCTCCGGGATGCGCAGCCCGTGCTCGCGCAGCGCCTTAATGAAGCCGAAGGCGATCATGTCATTGGCGCAGAAATAGGCCTCGGCCACGCGCGGGGCGGCAGCAAGCTGGGCGAGTCCGTCGCTGTAGGCGCCCTCGAGCGTCGAATCCACCGATAGGATCAGCGTCTCGTCCGCCTCGAGCCCCAGCGCCGCCATGCCGCGCAGGAAGGCGTCGTGGCGCAGCGCGAAATTGGTCACCGCGGTGTGGCTGGCCACCATGCCGATGCGCCGGAAGCCGCGCCCGGCGAGGTGGCGCAGCAACGCGAAGACCGCCTGGTCGTTGTCCATGTCGACGAAGCTGAGGTCGAGCAGCGGGTGGTAGGTGTCGATGAACACGACCGGCAGGGGCGCGCGGGCGAGGCACTGCACCTCTTCCTTGGTCAGCTCGGTGCCGAGGATCACCGCTCCGCGCAGGTCGCCCGAGCGCAGGGACTCGGCGATCTTGTCCACGTCGGTGCCCTCGAAGCTCTCGACCTGCAGCGAATAGTCCCGGCGGGTCGCCTCGTAGGACATGCCGTCGATGTAGTCGGAGATGAAGTGATTGTGGTCGCGGTTCACCGTGTGGCCGTGGCGGGCGATTTTGAGAAAGCGCAGCGTGTTGACGGAATCGGGGCGCGTGCGGCCGTTGCGGGGCTTGTATTTCATCTGCCGCACGGCGCTCAGCACCCGCTGGCGAGTCGCCTCCGAGATGTCGCCCTTGCCGTTCAGAACCAGCGAGGCGGTGGCGGCGGAAACCCCGGCACATTCGGCGACCTGACGCAGGGTGACCGGCTTTTTCTCTTGTTTTGTCATGGTTTGTCGCGGGCCCCTGGCGCTGGTGTTGTTTAGTAAACATCGTTCCGAACGCAGGAATGTTCAAGACAGAACGCCTTCGTGACTGCAACGGAAAGACTATTGAACGCTCCTGAATTATTTGTTAGCGATTTACTAAATCAAGGGTAAGTTTACTAAATCCTAGGAGGAGAGGATGCGTAAGCTAGATGGCCGCCTGGCAATTCTTTGGGTGCTCGTGATCGTCTTGCTGGCGATCGGCGGAGTCGCCTCGGGCGGTACCTACCTGTCCCTGTTCAACCTGCAGTCCATGGCGACCCAGGTGCCCGAGATCGGGCTTCTGGCGATCGGCGTGATGCTGGCCATGTGCGCCGGCAACGGCGGGATCGACCTGTCGGGCATCGCGCTGGCGAACCTGTCGGGCGTGGCGTCGGGGCTGGTGGCGACGCAGCTCTTCTCGGCCTACGAGGCGCCCTGGGCCTTCACCCTCGCCTTCGCCTTCGGTGCGCTCGTGGTGGGGGCACTCGGCGGGCTGCTGAACGGGCTGATCATCTCGCGTCTGGGGATTACGCCGATCCTCTGCACGCTGGGCACGCAGATGCTGTTCACCGGGCTGGCGGTGGTCTTCTCGGACGGGCGGTCGGTGACCATCGGCTCGCCGGACCCGCTTTACGAGCTGGGCAACGGGGTTATCCTCGGCGTGCCCTACGGCTTCCTGATCTTCCTGGGCGTGGCGCTGGTGCTGGGCGGGGTGCTGCGCTTCACCCCCTTCGGGATGCGGCTCATGCTCACCGGTGCCAACGCGCGTGCGGCGGACTTCAGCGGCTTCTCGAAGAACACCGTCTTTACCGTCACCTATACGCTGTCCGGCGCGCTGGCGGGGTTGTCGGGGGTGATCATCGCCGCGCGCAACGTCAACGTGAAGTGGGACTATGGCACCAGCTACCTGCTGATCGCGATCCTGATCGCGGTGATGGCCGGGGTACGGCCCGAGGGCGGCTACGGGCGGGTGTTCTGCGTCGTGCTCTCGGCCGTGGTGCTGCAGCTGCTGTCGAGCCTTCTGAATTTCATCGGCCTGTCGAACTTCGTCCGCGACTTCGCCTGGGGCGCGCTGCTGCTCGCCTTCCTCGCGGTGGGGCGGTTCGAACTCATCGAGAGGCTGGCCGCTGGGATAACTTCGGCGCGGGTCCCTCGCGCGTCGAAGGTCTGAGTACGAGGGAACTCTAGGGAGGAGTATACCATGAAGAAGACGTTCAAACTGGGCTGCGCCGCGGCCCTGATGGTCACCGCCGCTAGCGCCGCGATGGCCGAGGGCACGATCACCACGGTGGTCAAGATCAGCGGCATTCCGTGGTTCGACCGGATGGAGACCGGGGTGGAGCTCTTTGCCGAGCAGAACCCTGACATGACCATCAGCCAGGTCGGCCCGGCGCAGGCGGACAGCGCCCAGCAGCTGCAGATCGTGCAGGATCTCATTGCCAAGGGCACCGACGCGCTGGCGGTGGTGCCGATGGACCCGGCAATCCTCGAAGGCATCTTCAAGCGTGCCATGGATCGCGGCACGATCATCGTGACCCACGAGGCCGACAACCAGATGAACACGATGGTGGATGTCGAGGCCTTCGACAACGCCGAGTATGGCGCAGCGCTGAACGAGCGTCTGGCGGACTGCATGGGCGGCGAGGGCAAGTGGACCACCTTCGTCGGCTCGCTGGGCAGCCGCACCCACATGCAATGGGTCGGTGCCGGCGAGGAGAATGCCAAGAAGTACCCAGGCATGGAACTGGTCGATCCCAACAACGAGAGCTTTGACGACGCCAACGGCACCTATGAGAAGGCCAAGGAAGTGCTGCGCAAGCATCCCGACATCAAGGGTTTCCAGACCTCGGCGGGCAACGATGTGCTGGGCGTGGGCCGCGCCATCGAGGAGGCCGGTCTGACCGATCAGGTCTGCCTCGTCGGCACCGGTCTGCCGAACCCCTCGGCGGCCTATCTCGACAGCGGCGCGATCACCGCGATCGGCTTCTGGGATCCGCAGAAGGCCGGAATGGCGATGAACGCCGTGGCCAAGCTGCTGCTCGAGGGCGGCGAGCTCTCCGATGGCATGGATCTCGGCGTCGAGGGCTATGAGAGCGTGACGCTCAAGGATGGCCCGGGCGACGGCAAGCTGCTGATCGGCAACGGCATGGTGCTGGCCGACAAGGACACCTACAAGGACTACCTCTTCTGAGGTTGCCCTGCGCACGGGGGCGCCTGACCGCGCCCTCGGACACATCCGATCAAGAGGCGCATTTCCCGTGACCCACAGCGATCTTCAGGATCAGCCGTTTCTCGAGCTGCGCGGCATCCACAAGCGGTTCGGCGGCGTGCACGCGCTGCGCGGGGTCGATCTGACCCTGCGCGCCGGCGAGGCCTACCACCTGCTGGGCGAGAACGGCTGCGGCAAGAGCACGGTCATCAAGATCATGTCCGGCGCCCATGCGCCGACCGAGGGCGACATCCTGCTCGACGGGGTGCACCACGCCGCGCTGAGCCCGATCATGGCGCTCGAGGCGGGGATCGAGACCGTCTACCAGGACCTCTCGCTGCTGCCGAACCTGACGGTCGCCGAGAACGTCGCGCTTGGCGAACAGCTGGTCGGCGGGCACGGCCGGATGCTGCGCTGGCTCGACCGCGGCAAGCTGGGCGAGACCGCGGCCAAGGCGCTGCGCGAGGTCGGCCTGGAGCCGACCCGGACGCTGCTGGGCACCCGCGTGTCGGACCTGCCGCTGGCGATCCGTCAGCGTGTCGCCATCGCCCGCGCCATTGCCCAGGACGCGCGGCTGGTGATCATGGACGAGCCGACGACCTCGCTCACGCGGCACGAGGTGGAGACGCTGATCGAGGTGGTCGGCCGGCTGCGCGCACAGAATGTCGCGGTGCTCTTCGTCACCCACAAGCTCGAGGAATGCTACCGCATCGGCGGCCAGGCCATCGTCTTCCGCGACGGGCTATGCGTGGCGCAGGGGCCGATCGAGGATTACAGCCGCAGCCAGCTCAGCGCGCTGATGACCGGGCGCGAGATCGAGGCACGGCGCTACCGTTCGGGCGCGCCCTCGGGCGAGGAGCTGCTGCGCCTCGAGGGGCTCGGTTCGGACGAGGCCTTCCAGGGGGTCAGCACGGTGCTGCACAAGGGCGAGATCCTCGGCGTGACCGGCCTGTCGGACTCGGGCCGCAACGAGCTGGCGCTGGCGCTGTCGGGGCATCGCGCGATCACCGACGGGCGGGTCAGCATGGCCGGCGCGCCGGTGCGCATCGACACGCCCGCGCAATCCATCGAGCTTGGCATCGGCTACGTGCCCGAGGACCGGCTGGGCGAGGGGCTGTTCATCGAGAAATCGATCCTCGACAACGAGGTGACGCTGATCCTCGACCGCATCCTCGGACCGCTCGGCACCGTCGATCGTAGCAAGGCCCGCGCCGCCGCGCGGCGCATCTCGGAAGAGATGCAGCTCAACACCTCCGACATCGACCTGCCTGTGGGGACGCTCTCGGGCGGCAACCAGCAGCGGGTGCTGATCGGCCGTTGGCTCAGCATCGAGCCGCGCCTGCTGGTCCTGCACGGGCCGACCGTGGGCGTCGACGTGGGCTCGAAGGACACGATCTATCGCGCCATCCAAGCCATGGCCGAGCGCGGCATCGGGCTGATCATCGTCTCGGACGACCTGCCCGAGCTGCTGCAGAACTGCGACCGCATCCTGGTGATGAACGCCGGGAGGGTCGCGGCCGAGGTCGCCGGTGCGACCGCCAGCGAAGACGACATCTACCAGGCAATGCTCGCCTCCCAGCTGGAGGCCGCTGAATGACCATGACCCAATCTTCCCTCGATACCGCAGACACGACAGAGACCGCCGAGGCCGCGGCCCGCCGCCGCCCGGGTATCGCCGAGACCTTCGCGCGCCGTCCGGAACTGGTCAGCCTGTGCCTGCTGATCGCCATCTGCGTCACAGTGGCGGTGATCAACCCGGCCTTCCTGTCGCCGACTTCGCTGATCGACATGGGGCGCGCCTCGGTGGTCACCGGGCTCTTCGCGCTGGGGGTCTTCGCGATCCTCGCGGCGGGGGGTATCGACGTCAGCTTCACCGCAATCGCGGCGCTCACCATGTACTCGCTGACGCTCTTCGTGCTGAAGGTCGCGCCGGGGCTGCCGATGGCGGCAATCCTGGTCATCGCCGTGCTCGGCGGCACCATGCTCGGGGCGGTCAACGGCTGGCTGGTGCACGGCCTCAAGGTGGCGGCGCTGATCGTCACCATCGGCACGCAATACCTGTTCCGAGGCATCCTGCTGGCCTTTGTCGGCACGGTCTGGCTGATGGAGCTGCCGCCGCAGATGGTCGCCTTCGGCAAGGCCTCGATGTTCGACGTCACCACCGCGAACGGCGCGACGGTGACGCTGCCCTGGTATTTCCTGGTCTTCCCGGCCGCCGCGCTGCTGACTTGGGTGATCTTCAACCGCACGCTGATGGGCCGCGCGATATTTGCCACCGGCGGCAACCCCGAGGTGGCGGCTCGGCTCGGCTACGACCAGCGCCGGGTGCATCTCTTCGTCTTCGCATTCGCTGGCGGGCTCGCCGGGCTGGCGGGGATCGTGCACGTCTGCGCCAACCGCATGGCCAATCCCTTCGACCTCGTGGGGACCGAGATCGGCGTGATCGCCGCCGTGGTGCTGGGCGGGGCGCGGATCACCGGCGGCACCGGCTCGGTCTTAGGCACCGTCACGGGCGTGCTGCTGATCACCGTAGTCAATAACGTGCTGGTGCTGGTGGGCATCCCCTCGACCTGGCAGCGCGTCGTGGTCGGCGCCTTCATCCTTCTCGCCGCGGCCTTCTTCGTGACCCGCCGCCGTAAACTGCAATCCCGAACCCGGAAGTGAGCCCATGAAGAAGTTTCTCAACAATCCCGAGGCCTTCGTCGACGAGATGCTCGACGGCATCTACCGCGCCCACCCTGAAGTGACCTATGCCGCAGGCGACTTGCGCTGCTACGTGACCGCCAATCCCGTGCCCGGCAA
Organism: Salipiger sp. PrR007; assembly: GCF_010499845.1. Classification (NCBI taxonomy): domain Bacteria; kingdom Pseudomonadati; phylum Pseudomonadota; class Alphaproteobacteria; order Rhodobacterales; family Roseobacteraceae; genus Salipiger; species Salipiger sp. PrR007. The sequence goes on from NZ_JAAGOZ010000015.1 coordinate 99,112, forward strand.
GGTGGGCATCGTCACCGGCGGCGGCTCGGGACACCTGCCGACTTTCCTCGGCTTCGTCGGCGAGACCATGCTCGACGGCTGCGCCGTGGGCGGGGTGTTCCAGTCGCCGAGCTCGGACCAGATCCTCGAGGTGACCAAATACGTCGACCAGGGCGCCGGGGTGCTCTACCTCTACGGCAACTACACCGGTGACATCATGAACTTCGACATGGCCGGCGAGCTGGCCGAGCTGGAGGACATCGCGACCCGCACCGTGGTGGGCAATGACGATGTCGCCTCCTCGGTGGTCGGCGAAGAGCACAAGCGCCGCGGCGTGGCCGGGATCTTCTTTCTCTACAAGGCCGCCGGCGCGGCGGCGGCTCGGATGCTGCCGCTCGAAGAGGTCGCCCGCATCGCCGACAAGGCCCGCGCCCGCACCCGCACCATGGGGGTAGCTCTCTCGCCCTGCATCGTGCCCGAGGTGGGCAAGCCCGGTTTCGAGATCGGCGAGAACGAGATGGAGATCGGCATGGGCATCCATGGCGAGCCGGGTATCTCGCGCGAGACGATCAAGCCCGCCGACGAGGTGGTCGACACGATGATGGCGAAGATCTTCGCCGAGACCGACTACAATTCCGGCGACGAGGTGGCCGTCCTGCTCAACGGCCTCGGCGGCACGCCGCTCGAGGAACTCTACGTCCTGTTCCGCCGGGTCTCGATCCTGATGGAGGAGCGCGGCGTGAGGATCCGCCATTGCTGGCTCGGCGAGTTTGCCACGTCGATGGAGATGGCCGGGGCGTCGATCTCGGTGCTGCACCTCGACGACGAGCTGGAGCCGCTGATTGCCGAGCCGGCGAACACGCCGTTCTTCAAGCACATCAAGGGATAAGACCATGGCACTGACTGCGGAGCAGATGCGCTCGCTCTACACCGCCTGGGCCGAGCGCTTCGCGGCCGAGCGCGAGGCGCTGATCGCGCTCGACGGCAAGGTCGGCGACAGCGATCTCGGGATCACCATGTCCAAGGGCTTTGCCGCCGCCAACGAGGCGGTGCAGGGGCTCGAGGGCGCGTCCGTCGCCGGGCAGATGAAGGCGGCGGGGGCGGCGCTGGCCAAGGCCGCGCCCTCGACCATGGGCACGTTGATGGCCACCGGTTTCCTGCGCGGCTTCAAGGCGCTGGAGGGCGCCGAGCAGTTCGGCACCGCCGAGGCGGCTGCCTTCTGGCGCGCCTATGCGGACGGTGTGGCGCAGCGCGGCAAGGCGCAGCTCGGCGACAAGACGGTACTCGACGTGCTCGACCCGATCGCCGCCGCGCTCGAGGGCAGCGACGTGGGTCTTTCTGGGGCGCTGGAGGCCGCGGCAGAGGCCGCGGAAGAAGCGCTGGAAGCGACCAAGCTGATGGTTGCGCAGCACGGCAAAGCGGCGGCCTTCCAGGAAAAATCGCGCGGCCTGCCGGATGCCGGCGGCACCGTGGCGCTGATCCTTATCGAGGTCATGCGCGACGTGGCACGGGATGCGGCGCAGGGCTGAGCCAGCCGCCACGACCGCGACGCACAGAAGGAGACAACATGCATTACAGGCAACTCGGACGCAGCGGGCTGAGGGTTTCGGCGCTCGCCATGGGCAGCTTCACCTTCGGCGGCAAGGGCGATTTCGGCATGGTGGGCGCGCAGGGGGTGCCCGAGGCGCAAAGGCTCATCGACACCTGCCTCGATCACGGCATCAATCTGCTCGATACAGCCAACATGTACTCGACGGGTCTGGCCGAGGAGATCCTCGGCGCGGCGCTCGAGGGGCGGCGCGAGAGGGTGCTGATCTCGTCCAAGGCGCGGATGCGCATCGGGGACGGGCCGAACGACGAGGGCGCCAGCCGCTGGCACCTGATCCGCGAGTGCGAGCGCAGCCTGAAACGGCTGTGCACCGACCACATCGACATCTACCACATCCACGAATGGGACGGGCTGACCCCGGTCGAGGAGACCATGGAGGCGCTCGACACGCTGACCCGGCAGGGCAAGATCCGCTACGCCGGCTGCTCGAACTACACTGGCTGGCAGCTGATGAAGGCGCTGATGGCCTCGGAGCGACACAATCTGACGCGATTTGTCACCCAGCAGATCCATTACACCGTCGAGGCGCGCGAGGCGGAATACGAGCTGCTGCCGATCTCTCTCGACCAGGGGCTGGGGGTGACGGTCTGGAGCCCGCTCGCCGCCGGGCTGCTCAGCGGCAAGCACCGCCGCGACGGTTTCGCCGAGGGCAGCCGGCAGGCGAAAGGCTGGACCGAGCCGCCGATCCGCGACTGGGATCGGCTGTGGAACATCGTCGACGTGCTGGCCGAGATCGGTTCCGCGCATGAGGTCGAGGCGGCGCAGGTGGCGCTGGCCTGGACGCTGGGCCGTCCGGCGGTGGCCTCGCTGGTGGTCGGTGCCAGCGCGCCAGAACAGATGCAGCGCAACCTGCGCGCGCTCGACGTGGATCTCAGCGACGACGAACTCGCCCGCATCGACGCGGTGAGCCGCCCGCCGTTGATCTATCCGCACTGGCACCAGGCGCAGTTCGCCAGGGCCCGTTTCGCGGGGCCCGAGCGCGCCCTGCACGGGTGACCCGGCAGGGCGAGGGGATTTCACCCCGCCGCCATTATCTCGCGATAGGCCGCGTGATCCGCCTGCATCCGGCGGAACACGCGGTACTTTGCGTCATGGTAGGCGGCAATTGCACCACCCCGCGGCGCGATTTCTTCCACCGCGGGGGCCATGGCGCGCATCGCCTCGGCGAGCGAGCGCTGCGCCCCAGCCGCTACTGCGCCGAGCATGGCCGAGCCGAGAAGCACCGGCTCGCGGGCCTCCGGGACGATCACCGGGACACCGCAGGCATCCGCCGTCTCGCGCAGGTAGAGCGCGTTCTTCGCCAGCCCGCCCGAGACAACAATGCTGTCGATCGCGGCCCCGGCGGCGCGCATCTCTTCCAGGATGTGCCGCGTGCCGTAGGCGAGCGCCTGCAGCGTCGCGAGGTAGTCGAGCGCGAGATCGTCGCGCCCGGTGTCGAGCGTGATTCCGTCGATGCCGCCCCTGCGCCAGGGCGCGGCCAGCGGCGAGCGGTTGCCATGCGCGTCGGGCTGGACGTGGCGCGAACGGGTGAGCGTGGCCGTATCCTCTGCCATCTCGGAGAGCCGGGCATCGAGCAAGGTGGCGGGGTGCCGGCCCGCGGCCAAGGCTTCGGCTCTCAGCGAAGGATAGGCACCATGGCGGGCGAGGAGGGCGTCAATGAGTGCCCCGGCCGCAGACTGCCCGCCCTCGTTGACCCATAGCCCGGGCAGAAGCGCGCCGAAATAGGGCCCCCAGACGCCCGGCACATAGGCGGGCTCGGCGGTCACCGCGATGTGGCAGGTCGAGGTCCCGGCGATCATTGCGAGGCTCTGCGCGGCACCCGCACCCAGCGTGCCAAGCGCCCCGGCATAGGCGTCGATGAGGCTCGCGCCGACCGCGATGCCCTCGGGCAGGCCAAGCTCGGCCGCGGCCAGCGCCGTCAGCCCGCCGAGCCGGGTGCCGGGGGTGGCGATCTCGGTGCCGATGCGCGCGTGGCCCTCGGGGCCGGTCAGCGCGTCGAGGCCGATCGTCGAAAGGAAGTCGTCATCCCAACCCTCGCCTTCAAGCCCGAGATGGCCGAGATAGGTCCACTTGCAGACCAGCGAGCAGAGCGAGCGCGCCCGGCTGCCGCAGGCGCGCCAGACCAGCCAGTCGGGCAGATCCCACAGGTGCGCTGCGCGGGCGAAGCGGTGCGGCATCTCGCGCTGGAGCCAGCGCAGCTTGGGCATCTGCATCTCGGGGCTGATCACCTCGCCGACGTGGCGCAGCGGTGCGCCGCCGATGGCGTTGATCTCCTCGGCATCCGAGAGCGCCCGGTGATCCATCCAGACGATCACGTCCTGCCCGGCCGCGCCCTCCGGGCCGATCGAGACGGGCCGGTCCGCGGCATCCGCCAGCACCAGCGAGCAGGTGGCGTCGAAGCCGAGTCCTGCGACCTCCTCCGGCCGGACGCCCGAGGCCGCGACCGCCTCGCGCACTGCGGCGCAGATCGACTCCCAGATATCGGCGCTGCTCTGCTGTGCCCAGCCAGGACGGGGACGCCACATTGTGATCTCGCGCCCGCTGGCGGCGAGCAGCGTTCCGCGCTCGTCGAACACCCCGGCGCGCGCACTGCCGGTTCCCACGTCGATACCGATAAACGTCATCTGGCCTCCCTACGCCGCCTTGCTGGAGCCGTAATACAGTTGGTCTCGCGAGTTCCGAAGTGTCCGACGCGCTAGAAACGTGGAGATCTTCGCGTTGGCGGGCGACGCCTCAGAGTGGACACCATGCTCGCTTGCGATCGTGATGACAAGGAAGCTCAGCTCCTGCGTTATGAAGGTTTGACCCTTTTTGCTTTGGGTTTTCGCTGATTGTGGCCTTCTGAGAGTTGCCGTCCCGCGACTCCCTTGGAGTGGCACCTGACGGCAGGTTTGAAGCACACGTTTTTGCCTTACGCTCCCAAATACCGGATTAGGGCTCGCGCGCAGCCGGCGCCCAGACGGCGGAACGGAGCGCCTCGGAGCCAAGTCGAAGACGGTCGCGCGTTCAATTCTCTGATGGCTCGGTCCGTGGCAACGAATGTTCCCTGATTTGTGAGTCACAGGGATGGTTCACTGTGCATTCTGCAAGGACTGAGCAAGCGATAATATCGCTGACTGCACTCAGATCGACCGGCAGCAGCGCATCGGGCAGGTTGTGATAGCTGACCGGGCGCAGGAAGCGGCGGATCGACATGGTGCCGACCGAGGTCGCGTCGAAGTTGGTCGGGGCCGGGTACGGGCCGCCCTGCACCATCGCCTCGCGGACCGCGACGCCGGTGGGGAACCGTTGATCAACAGCCGGCCCGCCTTGCGCTCGAGCACCGGCATCAGGCGCTGCGCCGGGGCGGTGTCCCCCTCGTCCATATGGAGCGTCGCGGTGAACTGGCCTTCGAAGCCGCGCGCCAGTTGGTTCATTTCGTCCGGACCCGAAACACGCTCCACTAGGCCGAGCGGGCCGAAGACCTCTTCGTCAAGCGCGTGGCCCTGCAGGTAATTGGCGGCGTCGGTCTCGAAAAGGTTGGGCAGCGCGTTGCGGCCCTCGCTGTCGGTGACAAGCACCGGCTGCACGGTTTCACGGCATTGCGGCCATCGAAGCGCGACTTGCCGTCCTTATAGGTCTGCGTAATACCATCGGTGAGCATGCACTGGGTGGTGACGCCCTTCAGCGCCGCGGCAGCCGCGGCCACGAAAACGTCGCCCTCGGGACCGGTTTCGACCACCGCGATGCCGGGGTTGGTGCAGAAATGGCCGGCGCCCATGGTGAGCGAGCCGGCCCAACCGGTGCCGATGTCAGCGCCGCGCGCTTTCATCGCCTCGGGGTGCATGAACATCGGGTTCACCGAGCCCAGCTCACCGAAGAAGGGGATCGGCACGTCGCGCTGCGCGCAGAGATCAAACACCGCGCGACCGCCGCCCAGCGAGCCGGTGAAAACCACGGCGTTGATCAGCGGGTGCTGCACCAGCGCCTGACCGACGTCGCGCTTGCCGCCCTGCACCAGCGGGAAGACGCCCTTGGGCATGCCAGTCTTCTCGATCGCGGCGAGGATCGCTTCTGCGACGATTTCGCCGGTGCCGGGGTGCGCGCCGTGGCCCCTGACGACCAAGGGCAGCCCGCGGCCAGCGCGGCAGCGGTGTCACCACCCGAAGTGGAGAAAGCGAGCGGGAAGTTCGAGGCACCAATGACGGCAACCAGGCCGGTCGGGCGATGCACCAGTTTGATGTCGGGGCGCGGCAGCGGCTGGCGTTCGGGCAGAGCCTCATCATGGCGGATGTCGAGATAATCGCCCTTCAGGATGCGTTCAGTGAACAAACGCAGCTGGCCGGTGCTGCGGCCACCCTCGCCCTGCAGGTGGCCTTCGGGCCGGCCGGTTTTCCAACGGCCAATCTCGGTTGTCATCTCGCCGCGCACCTCGATCTCGTCGGCGATGGCCTCGAGGAATTTCGCGCTGCTCTCGCCGCTGGCGTAGCCGTAGCGTCTTCGGCGGCCTTGAAGGCCTGATCAACCAGATCAAGGGTGCGGACGGGGAACTGGTGCACCGGGCCGGTAACGGCCTGGGAGGAAGATTGCGCTTTGGTGGCGATCCATTCGCCTAAGATTAGGTGTTTGCCGTGCGGGTGAAGATCCGTGTCGTGCCGTGCATGGTAACGTCCTTTCCGGCGTCTGCTCGTGCATTGATGTTTGGATCTCTGCCGGTGGAATGTGCGTCGTGATCGCGTGATGAGACGCCCCGCCGTGTGAGTGTCTCGACAAACTCCAGCCTTCTATCGAGGTTCACCCCACGGGATAAGGGCCTGAGCAAGGCGCTGTGCCCAAGCCAAGCATTGAAGCGTGGTATCGGGCAGATCAGGGTGCAGGCAGCCGGTAGAACTCCGCAGCATTGGTTTCGAAGATCTTGGTGAGGTCTTCGGACGTATAGAGGTCCGATAGCAGCGCGCAGGCCAGTTCGGTGACCTCTGAATGGGTCGCGGCGAGCGTGCACACCGGCCAGTCGGTTCCGAAAATCAGCCGGTTGGGACCGAAGGCCCGTGCCACGTGGCTCAGGAAGGGGCGGATGCGTTCTGCGGTCCAATCCGCCCCTGCCTCAGTCACCACGCCCGAGATTTTGCACGAAAGGTTCGGGTGTGCGGCGATGCGGGTGATGTCCTGCCCCCATTGCCCGAATTCGCCGGTGGTCATGTCCGGCTTTGACATATGGTCGACAACGCCGCGCAGACCGGGCACGTCGGGCAGCACCTGCAAGAGCGCCGGCAGATGCCGGGGGAAGGTCAGGATGTCGACAGGCACGCTGCGGCGCGCGACTTCCGAGAGGGCGGCCCGGAAGGCGTCCGAGGTGATGAGAGTGGGATCGTGCTCCTGCAGCATCGGCCGGAGCCCCACCCACTTCGGCTGGTTCATGTAGTGTTCGAGCCGCCTGGCGAAATCCGGGGACGTCATGTCGAGCCAGCCCACCACGCCCGCGACGAAATCGGACCGGGCGGCGATTTCGAGCAGGAAATCGGTCTCCGCTGCCTGCACGACAATGGTTCGTTCGATCCCGGCCTTGGCCATCAGGGGCGCAAGGTCTTCGGGCCCGAAGTCACGCAAGAGCGGGGTCAGGTCCGGCGTCATCCAAGCGTAGTCTCCGCGATCGATCTGCTAGAAGTGCTGATGGGCGTCGATCGTCATGCCCGCAGGACTCCTTTCTTGAGAATGAGGTTGGCGTAGAGCCGCCGTTCGCCCGTCGCCACGATGGCATAGGCGGTCTTTGCGCGGTCGTAGAAAGCAAAGCGGTCAATCTCTTCCATCGTGACCGGCGCGCCTGCCGCACCGGAAAGGATGCGATCAAAGTCATCGTAGATCGGCGGGCGACCGTCGGGAGAAGACATGGCGGCGGCAGGGGCAACGACAAAATCGTCGAGGGGCATGACCGAAAGAATTGCTTCGGCGACGCGGTCAACACCGATGCCCGGCAGGCGGATCAGGCGCCGGGCCAAGGCGGCCGCCGGAAAGTTGGCGTCGGTCAGGACGATTTCGTCGCCGTGCCCCATGTCGCGCAGGATGGCGAGAAGGTCCCCGGTGAGCAGCGGGTCGATACTTTTGAGCATTGTCGAAGCCCTTTGTTAGTGGCCTTTGGTCGCGAGAAGCGCGGCTTCGAGATCGGACCAGAGGCCGTCCGGCAATTCGGTACCGAACCAGTCGACATTCTGTTGAAGCTGCTCGGGGGTCTTGGCGCCGATCACCACAGAGGTGACAGCAGGGTGCCGGATGGGGAAGCGGATCGCTGCGGCGGCCAATGGCGCGCCGTAGCCGTCGCAGACCTCGCGAAGCGCCTCGACGCGGGCGATGATCTCGGGAGGTGCGTCGGCATAGTTGAACTTGCGCCGCCCGCCCTTGGGTGCAGCGAGAATGCCGGAATTATAGACCCCGCCAAGCGCCAGCGCGACACCACGCTTTTGCGCGATCGGCAGGAAGCTGTCTTCGGCATCGCGGTCAAGAAGCGAATAGCGCCCAGCCAGCATGCAGCAATCGAGGTCGGTTTCCTCCAGCGCGTCGCGGATCACCTCCCATTCGTTGACGCCAAGCCCGAAGCCCTTGATGTCGCCAGCAGATTTCAGCTCTTGAAGGGCGCGGAAGCCGCCGCCCTTGGTCAGGGCGTTCCAATGATGGGCGTTCGCCTCGCCGTGGGTGACCGGGCCGATGTCGTGGACATAGAGCAGGTCGATCCGGCGCAGGCCGAGGCGTTGCTGGCTGTCGTCATAGCTTCGCATGATGGCGTCATACGAATAGTCGAAGACCTCGCGGAAGGGCAGGGCGTTGACGAAGCCCGGATCGAGCGGGTTCTTCGGCGGTTCGGGGGGGAGTGGCCGACCGTGCCGCTCAGTGGTCATCAGCCGGCCCACCTTGGTCGAGAGCGCGTAGCTGTCGTCCTTCTCGCGCAGAACGTGCCCGACGAGATGCTCCGCGCGGGTGAGCCCATACATCGGTGCGGTGTCGAAATAGCGGATGCCAAGGTTCCAAGCGCATTCAAGCGTGGCCAGCGCCTGGTCTCGCGAAACATCGGCATAGAGGCCGCCAAGCGGTGCCGAGCCGATGCCAAGGGCGGTCAGGGTCAGCCCGGTATCGCCGACCGGCCGGGGCGTGGATGCGGTGATGGTCATACAGGGATCCCTTCAGGAATTTTGCGTCTGGGCCAGTGTGCGCAGTAGGGGGCGAGAACCACCACCGCGACCCCGATCAGCAGCGGAGAGCGTCGCAGCGAAGTGACGCTGGTTGCCGGTTCCACTCCGCTCAACATCCCAGTGAGCAAGCTCGTATCGGCGATGGCACGGGGCAGGCGAACTGCCGCCCCGCGCCTGTATCGCATCAGCTGTTGGCGTTGATCGCGCTCAGCAGCGAGTCCACGGCCTCGTCGCCGATATTCTCACGCACCATGTCCTGCAGGGGCGCGGTCGCATCGCGGAACTGCTGCAGTTCGTCTTCGCTGAGGTCGATGATCTCCATATGCTCGGCGATCTGCGCCCGCTGCTCGCTCAGCATTTCGTCCTGCACGTCCCACTCAAAATTGGCAGCGTCCACAAGCACCTCGTCGACCACCTGCTGCAAGTCCTCGGGCAGGCTGTCATACCACTCCTTGTTGATGAGGTTCACGTTGGCCAGCAGGATGTGGCTGGTTGTGGTCAGGTACTTCTGCACCTCGTAGAACCGCTGCGAGAGGATGTGCCCGAAAGGGTTTTCCTGACCGTCCACCACGTTCTGCTGCAGCGCGCCGTAAAGCTCGGGGAACGCGATCGGGGTCGGGGCGGCGCCAATGGCTTCCCAAGTCGCGACCGAATAGGGGTTTTCGGGTACGCGGATACGCAGGTTGTTCGACTTGATGTCCTCGGGCGTATGCACCGCTACTTTGGAGGTGGTGAGCTGCCGGAAGCCAGCGTTGTGGAACAGACCGAACTTGATGCCTTTCTCTGCCAGCTTTCCGTCGAGGAAGGCCGAGAACTCGCTGTCGTTGAGGATCTTGCGCAGGCGCATGGTGTCGGTCGGGAACACGTAGGGAATTTCAAATGCCGCGAATTCCGGCACAAACTGCACCGCGCCCGAAGTCGAGGTGGGCACGAACTGCACGTCGCCGAGCATCAGCGATTCCATGAGCTCGCGGTCGCCGCCCAGGGCGCCGCCGCCCTGCTGCTGCACGTCGATACGGCCTTCGGACTTTTCCTCGATGTCCTTTTCGATCTTGTCGAACGCCTGGTAGAGCGGGTGCGACTTGTCGTTGAGCGTATGCGCGAGGATCATCGTATAATCGGCGGCGGCGGCGGGCATCGCTGCGCCAAGCGCGAGCAGTGCTGAAACGGAAAGCGTCTTCAAGTTCATGGTGGTGTCCTCCCTGTGGGTGTTGCGCTCGGCGGTCGTCAACCGGCGAGACTTGGCAGCCAGAGCGTCAGCCCCGGCCAATAGGTGACGACCAGAAGGCCGATGATAAGCAAGGCGATGGGGATCACGAGGCCGCGGCAGATCTGGATCACCGAAAGCTTGGTGATGCCGCTCGCGACATAGATGTTCACCCCCACCGGCGGCGTCGCAAAGCCGATCGCAAGATTGACCACCATGATCAGTCCGAAATGCACCGGATCGACGCCGTAAGGGGCGAGCACGGGCAGCAGGATCGGGGTCAATACGATGATTGCCGAGAGCGTTTCCATGACCATGCCAACGCCCAGCAGGATCACGTTGATGAGCAGCAGCAGGATGATCCGCTCGTCAATCGCGCCGCCGATGAACTCGCCGATGGCGGCAGGCACCTGCAGCAGTGTCAGCACCCGGCCAAGCGCCGCCCCGGTTCCGGCGATGATCAGGATCGGTGCGATGGTCAGCCCTGTGTTGACCAGCACGCGCCCCAGATCGGACGGCGAAAGCTCGCGGAAGATCACCATGGCGACAAAGCCGCCGTAGACGCAGGCGATGGCCGCTGCCTCGGTCGGGGTGAACGCCCCTGCATAGATGCCGCCCAGCACGAAGACAGGCGCGACGAGGGCCCAAAAGCTTTGGCGGAAGGCTTTCGCAGCGCTCACCGTTCCGGCGTCAGAGGTGATCCGCGCGGCGTGCTTGCGCCCGTAGAAATGGGCGTAGAGCATCAGCAGCGCGCCAATCACAAGGGCCGGTCCAATGCCGCCAATGAACAGCGCCGAGACCGAGACTTGCGCGGACATGCCGTAGATGATCATCGGGATCGAGGGCGGGACGATGACGCCGAGCGTGCCCGCCGCGGTGACCAATGCGGTCGCGAAGCGAAGGTCGTAGCCGCGCGCCACCAGCAAGGGCACCGCCATGGAGCCGATCGCCGCCACCGTCGCGGGCGAGCTGCCGGAGATCGCTCCGAACAGCATGCAGGCCGCCACGGTAGACATCGCCAAACCGCCGCGGAACCGGCCAAAGACCGCGTCCGCAAAGCTGAACAGGCGGCGGGCCAGCCCGCCCTGCGTCATGATCTCGCCCGCCAAGATGAACAGCGGGACTGCCAACAGCGGGAAGCTGTCGAGCGCAGTGACCACCGAGCGTACCACTTGCCCCGGGTTGGTCGGAGCGCCAAGCCAGCCGGGCAGCAGCGCCGCGTATCCGAGCGCGAAGGCAACCGGAATGCTCAGCAGCAAGACGACGATAAAGAAGCCAAGAGAATAAACGGCAAGCATCAGGGCCCCCTACACGTCTTCGTGGATGACGGCGTGCTCGTCCGTCAGGTCAAGGCCCGGAACGGCCCCGTCGCGGACCAGCAGCCAGAGCGCCTGAAGGGCGCGCAGCAAGGCCATGCCCATGCCGACCGGCACCGCGAGGTAGACCAGCCACATCTGTATCCCCAGCCCCGGCGAGGCCTGTCCGATCTTCGCGATCCGCTGGGTGAGGGGCACCGAGTACCAGACCATCAGCGCGAAGAAGAGCCCGGAGCCGAGCAGCGCCAGCACCGCGAAGGCGCGCAGCCAGCGCGTGCCGCAGAGCACCGGCAGCAGATCGACCGAGATATTGCGTCCCTCGCGCACCGCGAGGCTCACGCCGATGAAAGTGCACCAGACCAGAAGGTAGCGGGCCAGTTCCTCGGACCACACCAGCGGCGAGCCAACGATGTAGCGAAACACCACCTGCGCGGCGAGGATCGCGACCAGCGCGAAAAGGATGATGGCAAGGATGGCGCGCTCGAAATGCGCCTCTAGTGCGCGGAGCAGTCTCATGCGTCGATCACCTTGCCGGGGTTGAGGATGCCGTTGGGATCAAGTGCGTGTTTGACCCGGCGCATCACCTCCAGTTCCTCCGGAGTGCGGGAGAATTCGAGATATTTCTTCTTGGTCGTGCCGATGCCGTGCTCGGCGGAAACCGAGCCGCCGAAAGCGCGCACCGTGGCATAGACCGCCTCATCGAGCGCCTCGCCCGGCTGCGGTTCTGCCCCCGGCACCCAAGCCAGCAGGTGCAGGTTGCCGTCGCCGATATGGCCGTAATAGACCGACCGACCTCCGGGCACCGCCGCGGCCACGGCGTCGCGGCAGGCATCGGCAAAGGCGTCCATCTGTCCCGTAGGCAGGCCGACGTCATAAGCATGGTGCGGCCCCAGCGTGGTCTTGAACTCGGCGCAGGCATCGCGCACGCCCCAGAAGGACTGCACGTCCGAGAGACTCTGCGAGATCGCTGCGTCCTCGATCACCCCTTCCTCGAACATCGCCTCGAGAAAGGCCATGAAGCGCGGCCCGTCGATCTCTTCGTCGGTGCCCTGCGCCTCGATCAGCACGGTATGGGCGTGGGTCCCCTCGAGCGGATCGCGCACCCCCGGCACAGCGCAGGCCACCTGCCAGTAGTCTGGCCACATCGCCTCGAATGCGGAAAGCGTCGGTCCCAGCTTGCGCCGTGCGCCGCGCAGCAGATCGACCACCTTGCCATAATCCGACAGGCCGCAGATCGCTGCATGGGTGCAGCCGGGGGCAGGGTGCAGGCGAAGCACCAAGCGGGTGATCACCCCAAGCGTGCCCTCCGAGCCGATGAACAGCTGCCGCACGTCGTAGCCGGTGTTGTTCTTGATGAGCTTGGACAGCGCGTTGACGATGGTGCCATCGGGCAGCACCACCTCGGCACCGAGCACGAGGTCGCGCATCATGCCGTAGCGGATCACCCGATTGCCGCCCGCATTGGTCCCGGCATTGCCGCCGATGGCGCAGGAACCGCGCGCGCCGAGGTCGAGCGAGAAGAACAGCCCGCGCTCGGCGGCGGCCTTCTGGATGGTCTCAAGCGGTGTTCCCGCGAGCACCGTCATCGTGGCAGATGCCTCGTCGATTTCCTCGATGCCGACCATTTTCTCAAGCGACAGCGCAATGCCGCCCGCGATCGGGCGCGCTCCGCCGCAAAGCCCGGTCAAACCGCCTTGCGGCACCACCGGAACGCGTGCGGCATTGGCGGCGGCGAGGATCGCCGAAATCTGTTCGGCAGAGCGTGGACAGAACAGCGCGGCAGGCGCTTCCGGCGCGAGCGCTGACCAGTCGTTCCAGTTGCGCGGCGGCACCGGATCGACAAGCGCAGCGCGCGCGATCTCGGGCAGTCCGGACAGCATCGCGGCCAAGGCCTCCGGCTGGCATGCAGGATTGGGGACTCCTCCGTCCATGCAGCGCACTCCTCCTCTAGGGCACCAACTGCTTCGAAATTTACAGCTTGCAATATCACTGTCAACCCACCAACATGTCAGTCATGCATTCAGCCTCGGAGAAACACATGTCCGCCCCTTTGACCCTTGACCAGAGCGCCAAGAGCGCGCCCCGTGCCCATCTTTTCGGGGTCTCGGTGGCCATGGTGACACCGTTCACCGAAAGCGGATCGGTGGATCTTGCGCGGCTGGCGGCGCACGCCGCCGATGTCGTGGGGCAGGGGGTGGACGGGATTACGCTCTATGGCACCACGGGCGAAGGCGCCTCGCTTGGCATGAGCGAGCGCGCGGCGATGCTGGAGGCTGTGAAAGACGCGGGCGTGCCCGCCGACAGGATCACGGTCGGCATCGCAGCCTGTGATCCCGAGACCGCAGAGACGCAGGCCCGCGCCGCTTTGAGTGGCGGGGCTTCGCGCTTGCTGCTGGCGCCGCCGTTCTATTTCAAGGGCATCACCGACGATGCGCTCTTCACCTGGGTGACGGAATTTGTCGCGCGCCTTGGCGACGCCAGCCCCGAGATCATCCTCTACCATATCCCGCAGGTCACCGGCGTGAGCTTCGACGCGCCGCTGGTGCGCCGCCTGAAGGATGCATGCGGCGCGGCGATCTACGGCGTCAAGGATAGCGCGGGCCGTTGGGATCACGCGGCGGCGCTCTTGCCGATGGACGATCTGGCGATCCTGATCGGTGACGAGCGGCTGCTTGCCCGCGCGGCCCCGCTCGGTGGTGCCGGCGCGATCAGCGGCATGGCCAACTTGCTCCCCGGGATGATGCGGCGCCTCGTGCACGCGGGCGAGCCACAGCCCGCACTGGATTCCCTCGTGGACGAGATTGTGCAGGTCCCGGTGACGCCGCTGGTCAAGGCGCTCGTCGGCGCTGCCCGCGACGAGGACGGATGGCAACGCACCCGCGCGCCCCTGCAGCCTGCCGACGCGTCAGTGGTTGCCGCACTGGCCCCCCGCGTGGAAGAACTCGCTGCCATACAGGCTCCCTGACGGAGAAAGAGATGACGCTGCGCGACCAGGCCTACGAGACATTCACCGAACAGCTTCTGTCCCGTCAAATTTCGATGGGGCAGTTCGTGTCGCAGCGCGAGCTGGTGAAGATCACTGGTATGCCACTCGGTGCGATCCGCGAGATGATCCCACGGCTCGAGGCCGATGGCCTGATCCGCACTGTGCCGAACCGCGGATTGCAGATCGTTCAGGTGGACGTTGGCCTGATCCGCAACGCGTTCCAGTTGCGCGCGGTGCTTGAGCGTGAGGCGGTGCGCAACTTCGCAGCAGTCGCGACAGACGACGAACTTCAAGATTTGCAGCGCCGCCATCTCGACATACGCGAGGCGGCGTTGCAGGGGGTGAATCCGCAGCTTCTGGCCGCCGCGCAGCAGATGGACTGGGACATGCACGACCGGATGATCGACGCGCTCGGCAATGACATCATCTCGGCGATCTACCGCACCAATTCGATAAAGATCCGGCTGATCCGCAACGAAGACACGCGGATGCTGCCAGAGCTCGTGGTTTCCGTCATGGACGAACACCTTGCCCTTATCGATGCGCTGATCGCCCGAGATGCGGCCTCCGCGGAAGCGGCGTTGGCGGCGCATCTGGGAAGTGCAAAGCAGCGCGCCGTGCGCATTTAAACCGAGCAAGAGCGCAGACGATCGGCGCCGTCATAGACTGAGATGGTCCCCGAAAACTGGACACCCTGCTAAGCTTGCCGCCAACGATGACGAGGAAGAACAGCGTGGCTGGCAAACGAAAGAATTACGGCGCCGAGTTCAAGGCGAAGGTGGCGCTTGAGGCTATCCGAGGTGAGCTGACGGTCGCCTAACTGGTGGCGAAGCACGGCGTGCATCAGACCTTCATCAACACCTGGAAGCGGCAGGCGCTCGAGGGCATGTCCGCAATCTTCTCCGGCAAGGCCGAGGCGAAGGCGGCCGAGAAGGAGGGCGAGATCGAGAAGCTGCACGCCAAGATCGGCCAACTCGTGGTGGAGCGGGATTTTTTAGTCAAAGCCTCCGGACGGTGAGCGTGTCCCGGAGGCGAGAGATGATCGATCCGAAGCACTCGGTGCTGTCGATCACCCGGCAATGTGCGCTGATCGGGATCAGCCGATCGGCGTGGTATGGGCCAGGCAGGACCGAGACACCGCTTTACCTGGCGTTGATGAAGCTGATCGATGCGCAGTTCATGGAGACGCCTTTCTACGGCAGCCGCCAGATGGCGAGGCACCTGCGCAACCAGGGCTACTGCGTCGGGCGCAAGCGCATCCGGCGGCTGATGGCGAGGATGGGCCTGCGCGCTGTCTACCAGCCGCCGCGCACGACGGTGCCCCACCCGGAGCACCGCAAGTATCCGTACCTCCTCAGGGATTTGGTGATCGAGCGCCCGAACCAGGTCTGGTGCGCGGACATCACTCGGAGTAATTGATCCCCCGCGCTCTCTGACGGTTCTCTGGAACTACGGAAGAGGAGAGTGAAAATGGAACGATACTATGTCGGACTGGACGTCTCGAAGGAAAAGACCGCGATCTGCGTACGCCGCTCGGATGGCAGCATGGATAAGGCTTGTGAGACGAGGACTGATCCGGATGCGATCTTCGCGGCGCTCGCCCCCTTTCGGGATGGGCTTGAACGCGTCATTCTCGAGACAGGCCGCATGGCGAACTGGCTTTACGATGAGTTGACAAGGCGCGGCCTGCCGGCGGTGTGTGTCGATGCCCGGCAGGCCCATGCAGTGCTCGGCCAGATGCATAACAAGACTGATACCAACGACGCAGCGATGCTGGCCGATCTCGCTCGGACGGGCTTTTATCGGAAGGTCGAGGTCAAGAGCCGACAGGCGCAGGAGCGTCGAGCCCTACTGACTGCCCGCGACGCGGCGATCAGCATTCGTACAAACGCGGAAAACACCATCCGCGGTCTTCTTGCCAGCTTCGGGCTGCGCGTGCCGACTCAGCCACGAACCTACGAGGGTCGCATATGCGCTGTTCTTGAGGGGCACGACGCATTGGCGCCAATCATTCTGCCCCTTCTGGCGGTACGCACGGAAGCCCTGCGGCAGGCCGCTGCGCTGACCAAGGAACTGGTCCGGCAGGTGAAAGGGTCCGACGCATGCCTCCGCCTGATGACAGTGCCCGGAGTGGGAACGGTCACGGCTGCAACCTTCGTGGCGACGATCGACGCGCCGGAGCGCTTCGCGAAATCGCGCTCGGTGGGGGCCTATGCAGGGCTGACCTCCAGACGGTACCAGTCCGGTGCAATCGACTACGGCGGCCGCATCTCCAAACGCGGGGACCGATTGTTGCGGACAATACTGTACGAAGCGGCCAACTCACTGCTTTGCCGAGTAAAACCCGGACGAGGAATGGCGCTCAAGAACTGGGCCACGGCTTTGAAGCAACGAACGAGCCACAAGAAGGCCGTCGTCGCCTTGGCGCGCAAGCTGGCCGTGATCATGCACGCGATCTGGACGAGTGGCGGCGTCTTCGAGGAGCGGGAGGCGTGAACATGTCCGATACCTGACCCAACAAGGCGCGCCACACAGTTGCCGCGTCGGCCAAAGCGGCAGGCAACGGATCGATCCCGTGAGATCTACCTGCGGACCCAAGCGGATACCGCGCATATCACCTGGGGACGTCCGAGCCTTGAACGCCGAGATGAAGCTCCTTCGCGGATGACTTCGGAAAGAACCTTGCAGGCGGCCGACCGGAACGACAAACTGAACGAGCGCAGGGGATCAATTAAAGAACCTACATTCCCATGCGGCGGGGCTTCCTCTACCTCGTGGCGATCATGGACTGGGCGACGCGCCGAGTGCTGTCCTGGCGGCTCTCAAACACGATGGACACCGAGTTCTGCATTGAGGCGCTGGAGGATGCCTTTCGGCTTCACGGACGGCCCGAGATCTTCAATACGGATCAGGGCAGCCAGTTCACCAGCCCGCGCTTCACGCAGCCCTTGCTGGACGCGACGGCGAAGGTCTCCATGGACGGTCGAGGACGCTGGATGGACAACGTCATGATCGAACGGCTATGGCGGTCGCTGAAATACGAGTACGTCTACCTCCACGCCTTCGAAACCGGGTCTGCGGCCCGGGCAGGCATCGGAAAGTGGATGACCTTCTACAACACCGAGCGCCCACATTCGGCACTTGGAGGCAGAACACCGGTCGAGGCCCATCAGGGCCCCGGCCTCAAGGCGGCAGCATGATCACCAGGCAAGCTTAGCAGCTCCGCAAAACTGTCCGGGAAATGGGGACCACCTCAATTGTTACAGCCGAAACGCTCGTTTCATTCGGGCTTAGGTATGCGGGCTTCGTGAACAATCTAGATCTTGTGGGTTGGGACCGGGTGATCGCCTCTCTTGAAGCGGCTCGCTCCGACCTGCCTGGCAGGTTCTTCGAGTTGGGGCCGGGACGCGCGCAGAGGCTGCTCGAAACACTTCTGGGGAAGGCTCTGGCCGACGGATTGATCCAGACGACCGACACACGCCTTGCGGCGGACCAGCTGACCGGTCTGTGGCTCGGTTTCGCCAATCTGGAGGTGAAGCTTGGGGTTGGCAAACCGCTTGCCGAAGCCGAGCTTCAGGTTCGGGTCAGGGCCGGAGTTGAGATTTTCCTGAACTATTGCGGCCCCGGATCCGTAACTTAGTCTGAAATTGCCGCGGTACATTGCGTACCGCGGCAAACCGACAACGTCAGGCGGCGACCTCGGTCCAGGTCGGAGCGCGCGAGGTGCCCTTGCCAAGGCCGTACCCCATGCGGATGTTCAGCATGGCCAGCGGCTCCAGCAAACGGGCACCATCGAGACCGCCCACACTCTCGGGTACGAAGCTTGCCTTCTCGACGAGTGCCGCGACGGCGGACAGGGCGTCCTGGTCGTCACCTGCGAGGAAGACCGGCACAGTGGAGGTCGCGGCGCGGTCGGTTGCGAACAGTCCGGCGAAGATGGTGTTGAAGCCCTTGACCACCCTAGCGCCCGACGCGACCTTCTGGATCTCCTCGGCGGCCGAAGTCGTGTGCCCGATCTGCAGGCCCGAGAAGTCGGGCAGCACGGGGTTGGTGAGGTCCACGACGATCTTGCCGACAAGCTGGGGCAGGGCGGCCACGCTCAGCGCCGCGTCGTAGCCAAGGGCCAGAACGACGATGTCGGCGCCCTCGATGGCGGCCTCGACGCTGACGCCCTGCGCGCCCGAAAGCGTGATCGCCAGCGCGGCGGCGTCGTCAGGGTTGCGGCTGGCCAGCAGGAGGGGGGTCTGCCCGGACAGGCGCTGCGCAAGGCCTTTGCCCATGTTGCCCAGACCGATGATTGCCGTTGTCATGATGATCTCCCTTTCGATGCGGATCATGTTCTGACTGCAAGCTATCGTTGACCTCATACTACGTGTAGTGAGTGAATGCGCGTTTCTCAATTGCAGATAGGTATCGAATGAGTGACATCGCCGATCTGGAAACCTTCGCCTGCGTTGCCCTCGCGGGTAGTTTTGCGGAAGCCGCCCGTCGTCTGGGGGTCTCACCGGCCATGGTCGGCCGGCGGGTGCAGTCGCTCGAAGACCGCTATGGGCTGCGTCTCGTCGAACGCACCACCCGCTCGCTTCGGCTGACCGAACAGGGGCAGGAGTTCCTTGCCCAGGCGAAGCGGATCATCGAAGGGGTCGAGGCGCTTGCCGATATCGGGCAGGCGAAGGAGGCGCTGAAGGGCCGGGTGCGGGTGTCGGCCCCGACCACGCTTGGGACCAAGAAGCTCACCGGCATATTTGCCGGGGTCATCGCTCGTGCGCCGACGTTGACGATCGAGCTGTCGCTCAATGACCGGAAGGTCGACCTGATCGGCGAGAGCTACGATCTGGCGATCCGCGTCGGAAACCTTCCGGCGAGCGGGCTGGTCGCGCGGCGCATCGGCACTTACCACTTCGTTTGCTGCGCCTCTCCTGACTTTCTGGCGCGGTACTGGGCCCCGGAAGCTCCGGCGGATCTGACCGGGCTGCCCTGTATCCTCAACCTCAACCTGCAGCCCAGGGATCACTGGCATTTCCTTGATGCGTCGGGTCAGCCGGTCAGTGCGGTGGTCAGAGGGGCGCTGGAGCTCGATTACGACGAGGCGCAGCGCATGGCCGCGCTCTCGGGGGCGGGGATCGTACAGGTCCCCCTGCACCTTGTCGAAGAAGACCTCTCACGTGGAACCCTGATCGAGGTCCTGGCGTCTTGGGGGCAGCCGCAGCTGCCCATCCATGCTGTGTATCCCTCGCGGCGCTATGTTCCCCTGCGGGTCACCGCCTTGATAGAGGTGATCAGAGATGGGCTGAAGGACAATGGCTGCACGCAGGAGAGTGTACTGAGGCAGGGCTGAGCCTGATTCCAAGTGCCACGCCACGTTGTCGAGGGCTAGCTACCTCCCAGACCCAATTCCGGTGGAGGGCCTCGATACAAGCCGATTCATTGGATCGGCGGCATCATACTTGCGGAAGGCGCAATCGATACTGTACCGGGCCGCTTCGAGGTCTCGCGCCAGCGTTTCGCGAACGTGATCGCGGCGACCTACGCTTCGGACTTGGCGGTGGCTGCGACGACGCCCGCCTGAACCATCCGCAGCAGCGCGCCCTCAATGGCATCGTCGACCGCAGGCCGCCGAAGACGATGCCGCGGCGCTGGCCGTTGTCCAGTGGTCCCCGCAGTGGGATATAGTGCTTCGCGCCAGCGTAGCGGACCGTCAGCTTGCGCCACCAGCCCCGGCAGCGCATGAGACCGGCGAGCACGGCATCGCCAAGCTTGGGCGCCCCATGGTGCCGGCTCGTGGGGTTGTCGGTGCTGACCATCGCACGGATGACATCTGCCCGTTCCTGCGATTGCGTCATACAACGCGAAAGGCCCGCACCGGTAGCTGGGCTACCGGTCACCTGAACCGCCCCGGGTTTGCCGGAGGCTGATTGTCGTTAGTTATGCGGCCATGTCTTTAGCTTCCAGAGCTGCGTAGAAGTTTGTCTCTGCCTCGGCGGGCGGGATGTTCCCGATGGGCTCGAGAAGTCGGCGGTTGTTGAACTGTTGATTTCCACCCAGAACTGACCCGGGGTTTCCATCGAGAAGTGACCCACCTTGGATTATGCTGAGCGGGTCATG
>NZ_JAAGOZ010000016.1:0-118664 GCF_010499845.1 Salipiger sp. PrR007
GTGAAGGCGCGCTCCGAGCGCCTCGAGTGGCAGGAAGACGAGATCCTCGTTCTCGCCGATGGCTTCACCCGCAAGACGGCAAGTGAGCTCGAGACGCTCGATCTGCCCGGTGTGGTGGTGACCACCGAGGACGAAGACGAGGGCAACGTCTACCGGCTCGGTCGGTACCATCTCGCAACCGCGCTGAACCGCCCGGCCACCTACACGCTGCAGGTCGGCTGGGAGCACCTGCGCGTCACGCGCGGCGACAAGGTGCGCTTCGTGCATGACGTGCCGCTGATCGGCGTGGGGCAGGCGCGCATCAAGGCAATCACCGTGGGCGGCGACGGGTTCGTCGATAGTCTCGTCCTCGATGATGTTTTCGACATGGAGCAAGCCAGCTTCCGCATGCTGGTCCGAAACGTCGGCGGCAATCAGAGCTTCACCGCGTTTTCTCCGGTCGATCCCCAGACGCGCGTCTGGACGCCGGCCACCAATGTGGCGGCGGGCGACATTGCGGTCGGTGACCTGGCGATCGTCGAAGAGCTGATGCAGGAAAGCGTGGACCTCATTGTCACCAGCGTGCGGCCGAAGCCGGATGAGAGCGCCGAGCTGCAGTTGGTGGACGCGGTGCCCGCCGTCCTCGACGCGGACAGCGGGGCAATCCCGCCTTACAGCCCGGTAATCACCGAGCCGCGCGATCCGGCCACCGCAGGTCTGCCACCGGCCCCGGTGGTGATCTCGGCCTATTCCTCGAGCCTCACCCAGATCGTGCTGCCCGACCTGTCGGTGCGCCCGCGTATCGCGGTGCAGCTCGCGCCTTTCGTGACCGGTTCGGCGGCCGAGGGCGTAACCTTGCAGCTGCGGTGGTCCGACGCCGAGGCAGAGGCCGCATGGGTCTACGGGGAAAAGGTCGCCGCGGGCGAATACACCCTGCTGACGGGCGCGCTCGAGGAGGGTGAGAGCTACCGCGTCGAGGTGAGCGCGGTCGGGGCGGATGGGAAGACGCGCGGCTGGGTCTCTGCGGGCTCCCCTCTCGTCGCCAGCCTCACGCCGCCTCCGCCCCCGGCAATCACGTTGACTGTCACCCCGGCGACTGTGGCTGACGCCAGCGGCGCTGGTCGCCGCCCGGCGATACGAATTGCATGGAGCGTTCTCGGCAACACGACCCTGAGGGTTACCTGGCAGCTGCGGGTCAAGGCGACCGGCGCAGTGATGCAGACCGGGCTCTTCGCGGAGTCCTCGGATGGCTATTTGACAATTTCAGAGGCCATCCTCCCGAATGTTGAATACCAAGTTCGGGCGAGCTTTGTCACCGGGGCGCCGGCGCTTCGCACGTGGTCCGCGTGGTTTTCGGTTACCTCGGATGATCTTCGGATCAGCGCAGCCGACATCGCAGATGACCTTCGGGACCGGATCGACACGGCCTTCGAGCGGCATGATCAAGCGCTTGAAGACGTTGAGAGCGGCACGATCCGTGAGTTGCTGGATGCGATCGAGGGTAGTCTTGGCTCGCTCGACAATGAGACGTCGCTACAGGATCAGATTGGCGTGGAGCGCGACCGCCTCGATGTGCAGATCCCGCGCATCTACGAGGCGGAAGAGGCGCAAGACGACATCCTGCAGAGCCTGATGGACCTCAGCGAGGCGCAGTTCGCGACGGACACCGTCATCCGCGATGCGGGCATCTATGTGAGCCCCGAGGATGGCACGGTGAAAATCACCGCCGTCGAATACCTTGAGAACAGGTATTCGGATGTGCAGTTCAATCTTGACGCTGTGGAGAGCGAGCTGTCGCTGCGGGCTACCGTGGCGTACGTTAATCAGGCGCTCGCCGAGGCCGTGCTCGATCCGTCTCAAATTCCGCTGCTGGACGATATTACGCTGCGCCTGAGCAATGCGGAGGCAACGATCAGCGCTGAGGAAGCGCAGGTCCAGCTGCTGACCGATACGCTCACGGTCGAGGGCGGGCTGGTCACCATGAACACGGTGACGGCCGAGTTGGACAGCCTCAACAACGCGCTCGAGTTGCGGGTGACATCGGCCGATTTCGATGTTGTGGAGGCGCGCCTCTCGGCGGCAGAAGTGACGCTGACTGCGTTGCCGGACAATGCGGCCATCACCGAGTCGGTTGAGGCGTCACGGATTATCGGCAATGACCTAGCCGATGGGCAGCAGCTCTCCATTGTCGAAGCCTGGGCGCGCTTCACCGGAGATGAGGCGATCAGGACGGCTGAAGCGCAAGCGCGTGAGGACCTGCGCTCTTATATTAACGAGAATGATGAGGCGATCTCTGAGCGCGTTACCTTGCTCGATGTCGAGGTGGCGGACAGCCGAGCTCAGATTGAGCAGCGGCTTACCACGCAGGCCAGTGAGACGGAGGCGCTGTCAGAAAGCCTGACGCAAACACAGGTCGATCTTGCCGACGCAGAGACAGGGCTCGCGGCCACCGTCGAGACGCTCGAGGAAACCCGCGGGCGTGTCGAGAAGACCGAGGCGGGGCTTGCGGCGGCGAGCGAGAGCCGGACCTTCCTGCTCGCCTCGGTGCGCCAAGGTGAAGAGATGGAGGAGGCGCAGCTTGCGGCGGCCTGGGACGCCTTCAGCGAGTTGGAGGCGGTGAAGGCGGGCGTTGCGGTGGCTCTGCGCGAGCAGAAAGCCAGCGTGACGGAAGGGCTCGAAGCGGAAGCATCCGAGCGGCTTCTGCTCGGTGCGGCCCTGATCGATGCGCGTGCGGCGATCGAAGATGAAAGCCGCGTGCGTGTAACGGCGGACGACGCCCTAGCGTCGAGGGCGGCGGTGATCGAGGCCACACTTAATACCCCGGGCGGGGTGCTGGCTCGCATCTCGACGATCGAGGGCGCGTATGTCGATGCGGATGGCGCGGTGGCGGCGGTCGAGCAGAAGATCAGTGCCGAGTACGGTGACCTCGAGGCGCTAGCCGAGGCCACGGCCTTTGCCAAGGCTGGCTTGGACGGCATCGTCTCGGGCTTCGTCTGGCGGTTGAACGACCAGGACGTGATGGAAATGGTCAGCGTCTCGGAAGGCACCGACGGTGCGACCGTGACCTACCGTCTCGCTGCAGACTACGTCCACATCACCGGCCTCACGCAGATCGACGACGCGGTGTTGATCAGCCTCGCCGCGGCCGAGGCCTTCATCGGCGCGCTCGAGGTTGACACGCTCAACATCAAGCAGGGGGCCGTCGTAGTCCCCTCTCACGTGCAAAGCGCAGCGGTGGAGGCGCTCCCCACGACCTGGCAGACCATCGCGGTGCTCAACTTCGCGCGCACCGCCGGGGTCCGCACGCAGATTGAATTTGGCGGGCAAATGGCAGGGGTGCCGCCGTTCGCCGTCTATGGTGATGGGGCCTCGGCCGAATTCCGTGTCGTGCGCAGCGGCTCGGTATTTGCGGGCAATCTCTTCCATACCTCCGGATTCAAGGGTGCGCGCAATTCCTACAGCTTCACCGTGGAGGACACCAATACCGCCGGCGGGACGGTCACCTATTCTGTCCAGGCGAAGAATTACCCGCACAACCGCCACGATAAGACGGCGCAGATCATTTATCCGTGGCTCCGCGCCACCCAATACAAGCGGTGACGCATGGCGACCCCATTTTTCATCACAGATACGAACAGCGGCAATGCCCTCATCACAGGATGGGGCGAGGTGCAGGATGGCGTGACGCCGAGCGCGCCATCGGGGTTTTACGTGGTGACACCATCGCGAGCCATCTACGACGATTTCCTCGCGCGCTATGCGACCAACACGGCCGCGGGATACGGCTACCTCACGCCGAGCACCTCGCACTCTGGCGCCTACTTCGAGCTCTACTACGCCTATGCGAGTGGGCTGATTGCAGAGGCGACCTTTTCGGGCGGCATCCCACCCGCTTTCGGATCGCTTGCCGAGGCGGGACGTGAAGAACGCAATGCGCGCTTGCTCGAATGCGACTGGACGCAGTTGCCAGATGCCAAGTTGACGGCGGCGAACAAGGCAGCCTTCGCCACCTATCGGCAAGCGCTTCGCGACGTGCCGGCGCAGTCCGGTTTCCCCAACACGATCATATGGCCGACCAGGCCCGCAGAGGTGAAAGCATGAAGACCTTCCTCATCCTTGCCGCTCTTACGCTCGCCGCTTGCGGTGAGACTCGGCTGCCCACCCCGGAGCGGGAGGGGCGCGATCGGCCCCGCTCAGTTTCGGCGACGCAGCGCACCAAGGAATACGCGCCGGGACCCGGCGTCTCATTTACCCGAAACGATGACGGCACCGAGACCGTCACCTACTACTAGGAGGGCTAGAAAATGGCTTGGTACAGAACCGGCACGGTCAGTGTCACGAACGGAAGCGCGACGGTGACGGGGTCCGGCACGGCCTTCGTGGCCAACGTCAAGGTGGGCGAGGAATTCCGCCTTCTGGGCGGCGATGGCTATGAGGTCGCGGCGGTCGTCAGCGACACGCAGCTCATCCTGGCGCGCAGCTTTACCGGCACGAGCCAGAGCGGGCAAGGTTATGAGATCGTGCCCATTAAGGGCTTTCTCAAGGCGGCGTATGATGCTCTGACCGCAGCCATCGCGCAGTTCCAGACCTACGCGAACGGCGCACTCGCGGGCCGGTTTGGCGATGGCTCGGTCGGGGCGCCGGCTATCTCGTTCCTCTCGAGCACCGGGATGGGCTTCTACAGAGTTGCAGCGAACCAGCTCGGGATCGCCACGAACGGCATTCGTCGGGTGCTGCTGACCACCTCCGCGATGCAGGTGGATTTACCCATCACCGGCGTCGCCGCGCAAACTCTTGGCGGCATTTATTGCTCAGCTGGAGGAACGGCAAACGCGGTCACGCTCACCTATGGAATTTCCAGCCTGCAAGCCGGGCAGGAAGTGCGATTCCGCGCGAGCCAGACGAACACCGGCGCGACTACGATCAACCTCGATGGCAAGGGCGCGATTGCCTGTCGAACGGTGACAGGCGTCGCTCTGCCGGCGGGGTACATCCGCACCGATGTCCATACCGTGGCGCGCTACGATGGCACCTATTGGGTCGTGGAGCGAGAAGTGGAGCGCGGTCGCAATGCCAACGGAGAGTACACCAAATTAGCGGACGGCACGCTGATCTGCACGGCGCAAGCATTCTCTACGAGCGCATCCGCGGACGTCACCTGGACCTACCCGCATCAGTTCGCCTACCCGGCATCCCCTGGCCGTCCGGCGGTGGGGGGTACAGTTTCCGCGACCGCCGGGACGGCGTGCTTCCTGTCTGTCGGTGGCATTACCGGGCCTGGTGGGTTCGCAACGAGCGTCTCGATTCGCGCGGTCGATGTCTCGGGTGCGCGGCAGGCGCTTGATGCTTCCCTCATCGCAATCGGTCTCTGGTACTAAGGAGTAACTCATGAACATCACCCTTAGCCCCGTCGGCGGACGCGCGCCTCTGACGCTCTCCAAGGCGGGCGACGCTCTCACCGGCAACGGCCAGACGGTCGATTTCACCGACCTTCTGAACGGAGCCACGTTGCCCCGCGCGGCCATCTCCTGCGACTGGATCGCGGGTGACGTGACCCGCGACGCAGCGGGCGTTCTGACTGTGCCGGTGATCCTGCCGCATGGGTTGAACGCTCCCGAGGCAACCCGCTTCCCGACGCCAATTGAGGTGCTGACGGACGGCGAGGTCGCGCTGCCGCCTTATGACGAAACCAAATCCGAGGAGGCCGTCGTATGAGCAATATCGACTTCAGCCAGATGATCACCGCCGAAGCGAAGGCCGCTTCGGCCGAGGCGGCGCGCAAGGCAGCCATAGACGCGGCCATTCAGGGGCGTCTGAATGAGGTGGCTCAGGGCAGGGGCTATACCTCGGCCGATAGCCTCGTCTCCTGGGCTTTGAGCAACCAGGTGCGCTTCCAGGAAGAGGCCGCGCGTTTTGCGCTTTGGCGCGACGAGGTCTGGGTTATGGCGGTGCAGATGCAGGAAGCGAATGCCGAGATCACGGCGGCGGAGATCCTCGGCGCGCTGCCGGCGATCGACTGGGAGCGGCCGCTGATCTGAAGCGGCTTCACCCGCAAACGATCCAGTCCGCTCTCCGCGGGAACCACTTGAGGCAAGACATGAGCATAAAAGACTTCCTGCCGCGCGTCCGCACGGGCGCGGGCCTTGTCCGCGATTTCCTTTACCTCGTCGGTGTGGTGACCCCGATGATGCTGGTCTTCCTTTACGGCCTCTATGCCTACAATCGAGACTGGATCGTGGGTACGGTGAAAGCCGAGCTGGGCATAGACGGCCTGGCGACGGAAGGGGCGGTAACGCGCCTCGCTGACACAGTCGAAGGATTGGCCGAGGACGTGCGGCGCGCGACCGGTGAGGATCGGGTGATCCGGCAGCCGCAGGGGCTCTCCTATGTGGAAGAGCCGGTCTCGATCGGCGAGAACGTGGTGCTCTGGCTCACGGTGGCGCGCACTCGGCTTGGGAAAGACTGCCGTCTCACCGACTGGACGCCGCTCTTCACCGATAGCCGCAATGTGCCATTGGCTGGGACTCGCCCGCACCCGGGAAGCGTGCGGCGCCAGATCGGCGATGACTTCGAAAAGCTGCGCGTCGAGATGGTCCCGCCGCCCGGTCTCGAGCCGGGGCGCATCGAGCTTTATCTCGTGCTCGACTACGACTGCGCCGGCAAGCGCGTGCCGGATCGCACGGACGTGGTGACCTATCAACTGTTGGGGTGAGCGCGGCGCCCGGCCTCGTTTGGCCAGATAATCCCGCTAAGGATTGAATTTATGAGGCCTGAACTCTCTCGACTTGTGGGGTGGAGGGAGAAAGTCCGCGCCGCGCTCGGGTCTTAACTTAACGCTGAACTCAGCATTGTCACGCCCCGCCGCCGCGCGGGGCTTTTCTTATTGGAGATCGCAATGAGACAGGAAATCCGCGCCCTTCAGGCGGGGGCGAATGCGCTCGGCTTCGCGTCGGGGCGGGAGGATGGCTTGTGGGGGCCGCGCACCGAGGGAGGAATGCTCGCGCTGCTGGCGGCGCACAAGGGCCGCTGGGGTGATCCGGTCGAGCAGATGCATCAGGCGATCATCGATCTCGGCTATCTCTCGACGGGCCCGGTCAGCCGCGTCTGGACGCCAGAACTTGACCGCGGGCTTCGCGCCTTGGTCGAGGCCGATGGGCTGCCGCGCGCAGGTGCGATCGTCGAGGATGTCACGGTGTCGCCCGGCTGGGGCGGCTGGGTCTCGCACGAGAAGCAGCTGCTGCAAGGAACTGCTGGATACCTGGTCAGTCTGTTCGTGCTGCATACCACGGCGACCTCGGCGACCTGGTGGAAAGGCAAGTCGAACCGACAAATGTTCGAGGAGGTCCGCAGCTGGCACCTCGCCAACGGCTGGCGCGACATCGGCTATCACGGGCTGATCTTCCCGGATGGTGAGGTGATCGAAGGCCGCGCTTGGTCCGAGATTGGCGCGCATGTCATCGGCCACAACGCGGGCTCGCTCGGCTACTCGATGGTCCCGGTGAAGACCGTGACGCACATGGGCGCGGCCGAGGATTTCTACACCGCCGAGACTCTCGCGGCGATGCGCGCCGTGATCGCCAAGGCCTGCAGCGCCACGCAAATCCGCCGGATCGCCGGGCACAACGAATTCGCCAACAAGCTCTGCCCCGGCTTTAAGGTCGAGGACAGCGCGTGGGCGCCGCTGGGGTGGGTTGCCTGATGGCGCGGCTCGGTCGAAAGCTCCGCTCTCTGCAGGGCGGGATGGTCGCCTTCATGTGCCCCGGCTGCCGGATGATGCACCAGCTCGGAGTCGGGGAAGGCCCCGGCCCGCGCTGGGGCTACAACGGCAACCCAGACGCGCCGACCTTCTCGCCGTCGATCAAGGTGAAGGGCACCGAGCAACTCACTGATCAGCAGCACGCGGCCATCATGCGTGGCGAGCCGTTCGAGCCGAAGCCGCTGCTCTGCCACAGCTTCGTGCGCGAGGGGCGCATCCAGTTCCTGAATGATTGCAGCCATGCGCTGGCAGGGCAGACGGTCGATCTCCCTGACCTCGATCTGCCCTGATGCGCATCCCCTTCCTCGTGATTACCGACTGGCGCCTCGCGCTAGTCCTCTCCGCGGCTGCGTGCCGCCTTCCGAAAGGTACCCAATATGGACTTCCTCAAAAGCCTTCTCGCCAGCCCCGAGCTGGTCAGCGCCCTGGTCAGTCTGATCGTGTTGGTTGTGACGATGGGCGTCAATCGCGGGCTCGGATTCCTCGAAGCCTTCACCGGCATCAGGATCGAGGCGGCGGCGCGTGAGGCGTTGCACTCGGCCATCAAGTCCGGCGTCGAGGCGGCGCTGCTCGAGGGACCGGACGCCGGATTCGAGGTGATCAAGGCGCATGCGATCTACCACGCGCAGCAGTCCGTGCCGGATGCGATCGCGCGGTTGGTGCCTGGCGACGGCGTGCTGGATCGCCTGGCGCTGCGGTACTACCGAGAGGCTATGGATCGGGTCGGTGTGCAGATCCCGGCCTGAGGAGTCCGACGCCTGATGGACAAGAGCCCGGCCATCGCGCCGGGCTTCTCTTTTCTAACTCCCGGCATGAATGTGTCCCATGTGGACGCGCAGACGAACGGTGATCGCAGGCCGCACGCTCGGCGACCATGACTGGATGGTCTGCAAAGATCGCCAGCCGGTGGGCCGCGTCTATGCCACGTACATCAGCGACCCGGCGCTCTCGTGGCTCTGGGAGGTCTGGGGCGCAGAGCCGGGGCAGGGCTATGCTGAGAGTTTGGACGCGGCGCTAGTTGAGGTAAGGCGAAGATTCAGGTGATCCGATTTAGTCGGACTGCCGCACGCCGAAACTTGGCCTATTGCAAGGCTTTTGTAACCAAAATCTTCTTGCGCCAGCTTGCTAAGCTCAAAGTCAAACGTCATCTATTTCCTGGGATTTTTCAATTAAGTACATGGCGGCGTCTTGAAATCCCAGAGGGTTCACCGCGAATGATTTTGCTTTTAGTTCGACATCTTCTCCGGTTTCGGATGAAACTTCTGATAAGCAGTAAAGGATATTCGCTTGGTGGCGTCTTTGGAGAATTTCTAGCTGACGGTCGCTCGCCTTTGACTGATCAAGCATGGCGCGATCCCATGCTCTCTCTTTCTCTTTTTCAGAAATGTCTGACGGCAAGCCCCTTAGAGGGTGGTCGAATTGGGGTCTAGTCTCGGCGATACTGGAGAGAACTTCTTCACCCAAAGCCCTCCATCTGGCGGCTTTCGTTTTGGCGCTCTCAGAGTTTTTAGGCTTGGAGAAATGCGAGTAGGGCCAAATAACAGCAATACAAGCTATAGCGCCATCTATAACCAGAAGAGCGAGCCAATATTTACTAAGCACTTCTGGTGTGAAGAATTTTCCAAATAGGATAACGGCAAAGTTTCCAGATATGAACAGAAGGAGTTTGGGTATGTTAATCAACATGCTTAGTGAGTTTCGTTCTTAGGTTCTTTGGCGATCATCTACATACGCCACGGAAGAGTTTCGGTTTCCATGGCAGTAGTTTGTCCGGACATCTATCCGATTTTTTCAAGTCATGTTGCAAGAAGAAAAGCCTTACGAACGATCGGTCCAGCGCGGCCGCTTCAAGCTGGGGGGGTGGTGTCCGCCAGTGCAAGCAACGCTGACCGCATGGCGTATGGCATGTGCTCCACGCCTGGTGCGGTCGGTGTGACTGCGCGAAAACGCCCAATGCGGGCCAGACACGCATCGGAAATCGTGGTCCACATGCGATGTAAGCTATTGATTTCATATGGACCCTCTCGCCGGGTTCGTGGTCCACATTCGCATTGATTTTAAAGAGAAATTTGGGTGTTTTGGTAGGCCCGGCAGGACTTGAACCCGCAACCAAGGCGTTATGAGCGCCCTGCTCTAACCAATTGAGCTACAGGCCCACCGTGGCGCCTGAGTAGCATTCCCTCCGCGCCGGTCAAGTGGCCTTGTGGCCTGCCGAGGCTTGCCGTGGCGCCGGGGCCGGGCAGGGGGATTTCAACTTTCTGAGGATAGGTGCCTTTACCTCACGCAATTGTGCCCTAGGTCGATCCATATCGGCGGAACACCGCTGTCCAAGGGCGGCGTGCAGCGCGGCCCTGCGATGCTGGCGCGGGAAGGCCCGCGGGAGGCGTCGGACGTCCTTGGAGACTGCCGGGCAGAGGCCGTGGCGGTTCCCGAGGCTGGAATCTCGCAGGTCCGGGGAAGCCGGGCCGCCCAAGACGGAGGGACCTATGTTCAATCGCATCATGGTGCCGGTTGACCTGACGCATGCGGATCGGCTCGCGAAAGCGCTCAACGTGGCCGGTGATCTTGCCGCGCACTACGGGGCGCAACTCGTCTATGTGGGCGTCACTGCCTCGACGCCATCGTCGATCGCGCATACGCCCAAGGAGTACGGCGAGAAGCTCGCGGCCTTCGCCAAGGCGCAGGGCCTGGCCGCCGGGGTGGCGGCCGAGGCGCATCCGGTCACCACCCACGACCCGGCGGTGGATCTCGATCCGGCGCTGGTGAAGGCCGCGGAGGAGACCGGCGCCGACCTCGTCGTCATGGCCAGCCACATCCCCGGCATCGCCGATCATTTCTGGCCTTCCAACGGTGGAACCATCGCCTCTCGGGCCAGGGTCTCGGTCATGGTGGTGCGCTGAGGCCCGCGGGCCTTGGCGTATTGCCAAAGACAAGACTGTCACAACTTGAACTAAGAATGAAAAAAGGAGGGTCCACGCGTGAGTGACGCAGCAGAGACTGACACTGCGGACCAAGGGATCCCGGCGCCCGAGGGCGCGTCGGAGATTATCGAGACCGATTACGAGATCGGTCAGGACAATTTCGAGGCACAGATCGGCCCGTTCGGGCTCGACGTGCACAACCCCGTGTTCGCGATTTCGGGCGCCGTCGTGGTCGCCTTCGTGTTCTACACGCTGGCATTGCCAGAGCAGGCGGGAAGCATCTTCAGCTGGCTGTTCTCCTTCGCCACGAAGACCTTCGACTGGTTCTTCCTCGGCGCGGCCAATATCTTCGTGATCTTCTGCCTGGTGCTGATCGTCTCGCCGCTCGGTTCGGTCAGGCTTGGCGGCGCCGAGGCGTCGCCCGACTACGGCTACGCGGGCTGGTTCGCCATGCTCTTTGCCGCCGGCATGGGCATTGGCCTCATGTTCTTCGGCGTGCTCGAGCCGGTCTACCACATGGCGGTCAGCTCTCCGCTTGGCGTTCCGTCGCCCTTTGACGCTGATGGCAACCTGATCCCCGAGAACGTCGACGCCGCCAAGGCCATGGGTCTTGCCGCGACGATCTTCCACTGGGGTCTGCACCCGTGGGCGATCTACGCCGTGATGGCACTGGCGCTGGCGCTCTTCTCCTACAACAAGGGGCTGCCGCTGACCGTGCGCTCGGCCTTCTATCCGTTGCTTGGCGATCGTGTCTGGGGCTGGTGGGGCCATATCATCGACATCCTCGCGGTCTTCGCCACCCTCTTCGGTCTTGCCACGTCGCTCGGCTTCGGCGCGCAGCAGGTGAATGCGGGTCTCAACCACGTCTTCGGCCTGCCGATCAGCCCGACCATGCAGGTTCTGATCATCACCTTCATCACTGCGATTGCGCTTGTTTCGGTGGTGCGCGGCCTCGACGGCGGGGTGAAGGTGCTCTCGGAGATCAACATGGTGCTCGCTGCGGCACTGCTGGTCTTCGTGCTGCTGGTCGGCCCGACGATTCTGATTTTCAAGGACTTCCTTGGCGGTCTCTGGGCCTACATCGTCGACCTAGTGCCGCTGTCGAACCCCGTCGGGCGCGAGGATACCGACTTCGTGCAGGGCTGGACGTCGTTCTACTGGGCGTGGTGGATCAGCTGGTCGCCGTTTGTCGGCATGTTCATTGCCCGCGTCAGCCGCGGCCGCACGGTGCGCGAGTTCATCACCTGCGTGCTGATCATCCCGAGCCTTGTCTGCGTGCTGTGGATGGCGGTCTTCGGCGGCGTGGCCATCGACCAGGTGCTGAGCGATCCGGCCACCAGCATGGTGAAGGCCAATGTCATCGACAGCTACAACCCGCCGCTGTCGCTCTTTGCCATGCTCGAGGCGCTGCCGCTGTCGTCGATCACCTCGGTGCTCGCAGTCGTGCTGGTCATCGTCTTCTTCGTGACCTCCTCGGACTCCGGCTCGCTGGTGATCGACACGATCACCGCCGGTGGCAAGGTCGACGCCCCGGTGCCGCAGCGCGTGTTCTGGGCCTGTTTCGAGGGGGCTGTGGCCATCGTGCTGCTGCTCTCGGCGGGCGGGCTCTCATCGCTGCAGTCGATGGTGATCTCGACCGGCCTGCCGTTCACGCTGGTGCTGCTGGTGATGTGCATCGCCATCTGGCGCGGCCTGCAGGCAGAGCGCCGGCTCTGATCCGCATCGCTCGATGATCAAGACGCGGGCCCCTCGGGGCCCGCGTTTTGCGTTGCCAGCGCGGTCAGTCCAACCCGAAGGCGGGATGGAACCTGAGCGCGCCCCGCGGCAGGTCCGGGCCGAAGGGCAGGGCAAGGAGCACCTCGGGCGGTATGCCGTCAAGCTGCAGCCCCGGGGCCCGCCGAAATCCGAAATGCCCGTAAAAGGCCGGATCGCCCACCAGCACGACGCCGGGCGCATGCGAAGCCCGGACCTCGGCCAGCGCCGCGCGCATCAGGGCCGTGCCAATTCCCTTGCGCTGCCGCTCCGGCGTGACCGAGATCGGCCCCAGCCCCTGCCAGCCGTGGTGGCCACCGATCTCCACCGGCGAGACCGCGACATGGCCAATCAGCGCTCCGTTCTCCTCGGCAACGAGCGAGACGGTCAGCGCACCTGCGGCGCGAAGCCGCTCGATGATCTGCGCCTCGGTGCCGCTCGCCTGCGCGGCCGTTTCGAACGCCCGGGTGGTGAGTGCCAAGATCGCCGCGGCCTCCTCCGGTCCCTCGGTCCTGATGTGCATGGTGCTCCTCCCGCGGTTTGTGGGGCCTTTCGCCGCGATCTCATCGGGCAGCTTAGGCGCTCGCCCCCGATCTTGGCGCTGATCCAGTCCGGCGCAATACGCGTATTTGCAAAGAGATGAAGACGGCGGGTCCGTGCCAGAGTCCTTGACGGAACCGGCGGGCGGGCCAGTTTGCCCGCGAAACCCGAGGTTCCAGGAGGCCCCATGCACGATGTTTCCCCGACACTTGTCTGGTTTCGGCGCGATTTGCGCCTGTCGGATCATGCGGCGCTGAGCGCGGCGGTGGCGCGCGGCGGTCCGGTGATCCCGGTCTTCCTGCGCGACCACACGGTCGACGCTTTGGGGGCGGCGCCGAAGTGGCGGCTGGAGCGGGGGCTAGAGGTCTTCATGGCGGCGCTCGAAGAGGCGGGCTCGCGGCTGATCCTGCGGGCCGGGCCGGCGCGTGAGGTGATCCCCGAGCTGCTTCGCGAGACCGGGGCCGGGGCGGTCTACTGGCAGCGCGCCTACGATCCGGCCTCGGTTGAGCGCGACACCGACGTCAAGGCGCGGCTCAAGGAGGAGGGGATCGAGGCGGAGAGCTTTGCCGGGCACCTGCTTTTCGAACCCTGGACGGTGGAGACCAAACAGGGGGGCTACTACAAGGTTTACAGCCCCTATTGGCGGGCGGTGAAGGATCGCGAGGTGGCCGCACCCGAAGCGGCGCCCTCGGGTATCGCCGCTCCCGGCGAGTGGCCCGAGAGCGCGGCGCTGGCGGATTGGAACCTTGGCGGCGCGATGAACCGTGGCGCGGCGGTGCTGGCCAAGCATGTGTCCGCAGGCGAGCAGGCGGCGCAGACGCGGCTTGGCACTTTCATGCGCGACGGTGTTGCGGATTATGGCAAGGCCCGCGACCGGCTGGACGTGGACGGCACATCTCGGATGTCCGAGTACCTCAGCCTCGGCGAGATCAGCCCGGCGCGCTGCTGGCACGCCGGGCTGCGGGCGCAGGCCGAGGGCAAGGACGGCGCGGGCAAGTTCCTCGCGGAGCTCGCCTGGCGTGACTTTGCTTATCACCTGATGTGGCACACGCCGCATATCCTCGAGGAAAACTGGCGCAAGGAATGGCGCGCCTTCCCCTGGAAGGAGGACCGCCGGTTGCGCGAGGTGCGGCTCTGGGAACAGGCGCGCACCGGGATGGAGGTGGTCGATGCGGCGCTGCGCGAGATGTATGTCACAGGCTACATGCACAACCGTGCGCGGATGATCGTCGCCAGCTACCTGACCAAGCACCTGATGGTGCATTGGCGCATCGGCCAGGCGTGGTTCGACGATTGCCTGATCGATTGGGACCCGGCATCGAACGCGATGGGCTGGCAATGGGTGGCGGGCTGCGGGCCGGACGCCGCGCCCTACTTCCGCGTCTTCAATCCCGAGAGCCAGGCCGAGAAGTTCGACCCCAAGGGCGCCTACCGCCGCAAGTGGATCGCAGAAGGGCAGGCGCAGGCGCCGCAAAGCGCGCTCGACTACTTCGACGCGGTGCCGCGCAGCTGGGGGCTGGCCGGGTCGGACCCCTATCCCGAGCCCGTGGTCTCGGCCCGCGAGGGACGCGAGGCGGCGCTGGAGGCCTATGAGAACCGGGACTTTTGACTCCGAGGGGCATCATTATTTCATAAAAACGGCGCATTCCGGGCCAATCTGCTGTTGCAGGGTGACGTCGCCGCCCCATGGGCTGTCGCCATCTTGCGCCCGGGGGGCGCGCGGCGTTTATTGACAGCAAACAAGTAATTGGTGTTCGGGGAGTATTCAGATGACCACTGCTGCGCGCCTCGTGGCAGCGCTCTGCCTCGCGTTTTTGGCCTTTGTCGGGTCACGCTACATCATGACCCGCGTCATGCCCGAGACCACGGCCTTCGGCGGGTTTCTTTGGCTCAACCTGCTGCTCGGGCTGACGGCGGGCTGGCGGATCCTGGGCACACGGGTCGGACGCGGCATGGCCAACGGCATCTCGGCCGGGATCACCGCAACGGCCATGCTGGTGCTCTGGGGGATCCTGGCGCAGGCGATCTACGAGATGTTCCGGCTCGCCATGCGGCACCGCTACGACGGCCCGGCGGAGGCCTTCGTCGCGATTTTCGATCTGGCCCTTGATTTCGGGGCGCATCTGCTGGACGGAGGGTTCATCGGGCTGATGGTCCTGGGCGCGGTCCTGTCCGGCGCCCTGGCGGAGCTGGCCGCACGAAACTGGAGATAACCCGCATGAAGGTCTTCCTGTCCGGCGTACTGGCGGATCCGGCCCTGCTTGAGATCGTGCTCGGCCGCCCGGTGGAGACCCCTGCGACACGTCTGCCCGGCCACGCGGTGCTGGACCCGGAGGGCGGGGCGGACCGGCTGACACTGCTCTGCGCGGCGCCCGGGTCCGAGGCGGCGGGTCTGTTGCCCGAGCTGACCGAGGGCGATGTCGCGCGGCTGTGCTATTTCACCGGCTGGTACGCCGAAGACCTCGCCGAGATCGCCATTCCCGGCGAGGCGGAAGCGGTCTACGCACGGATCGATCCGGCGTCCGGCGGCAGCCCTTGGGATGCCGCGCGATGGCGCGCGCAGAACGCCACGCTCGGCTGCGAGATCGCGCGCGAGATCATGCTCGGCTACGGTCGGCGCCCGGCGGAGATGGTGCGCAGGATCCGGCCCTATCTCGCGGCCCGCGCTTGGTCGCGGGCGCTGGCGGCGCGGGAGACGCCCTGCACGCTGCGCTCGGACCGCACCCGCGAGGGCGCGGTGCGAATCCTCTCCGATCGCCGCGCCCACGACGGCTTCTTCGGGATGCGCGATTTCACGCTGCAGCACGAGCGCTTCGACGGCGCCATGTCCGAGGTGATCCACCGCGAGGGATTTGTCGCCTATGACGCGGCGCTGGTGCTGCCTTATGATCCGGAGCGCGACCTGGTGCTGCTGATCGAGCAGATGCGCTACGGGCCGCTTCTGCGCGAGGACCGCCACCCCTGGGTGCTCGAGCCGGTCGCGGGGCTGGTCGATGCCGGCGAAAGCCCCGAGGATTGTGCCCGCCGCGAGGCGGTCGAGGAGGCGGGGCTGCGCCTCGGCAGGCTCGAGCCGATGCTGCGGGTCTATGCATCCCCGGGGTATACCAGCGAGTTCTTCCACTGCTTCCTTGGCCTGTGCGATCTTGGTGATCATAATGGCGGGATCAACGGGCTCGACAGCGAAAACGAGGACATCCGCAGCCATGTTCTGCCGTTCGAGGCGGCCATGGACCTCGTCGAGAGCGGCGAGGTCAACGCCGGGCCGCTGGCGATGATGCTTCTGTGGTTGGCACGGGCGCGTGAGCGCCTCCGTTCGGCGGCTTGAGTTCACCCGGCGTCCGCCCTACACCTGTCCACCAACGAATTGACGAAGTGGAGATACCCATGCGCGTGGCACAGGATCTGGCGCAGGCGGTCGGACATACCCCGATGATCCGCCTGAAGAAAGCCAGCGAGATGACGGGCTGCGAGATCCTCGCCAAGGCCGAGTTCATGAACCCCGGCCAGTCGGTGAAGGACCGCGCGGCGCTCTACATCATCAAGGATGCGATGGAGAAGGGGCTGCTTGAGCCCGGCGGCACCATCGTCGAGGGCACGGCGGGCAACACCGGCATCGGTCTCGCGCTGGTCGGCGCATCCATGGGCTTCCGCACGGTGATCGTGATCCCCGAGACCCAGTCTCAGGAAAAGAAGGACATGATCCGTCTTGCTGGCGCCGAACTGGTGCAGGTCCCGGCGGCGCCCTACCGCAACCCGAACAACTACGTGCGCTACTCGGGCCGCTTGGCCGAGCAGCTGGCCAAGACCGAAACGCACGGCGCGATCTGGGCCAACCAGTTCGACAACGTCGCCAACCGGCTGGCCCATGTGGAAACCACTGGCCCCGAGATCTGGGAGCAGACCGGCGGCAAGGTCGACGGGTTCATCTGCGCCGTGGGATCGGGCGGCACGCTGGCGGGGGTTGCGGGCGCACTGCAGTCCAAGGGTGTGAAGATCGGTCTGGCCGATCCGATGGGCGCGGCGCTCTACAGCTACTACACCACCGGCGAGCTGAAGTCCGAGGGTGACTCGATCACCGAGGGCATCGGCCAGGGCCGGATCACCGCCAACCTCGAAGGGTTCGCCCCCGACTTCGCCTACCAGGTGCCCGACGCCGAGGCGCTGCCGGTGGTCTTTGACCTGCTCTCCGAGGAGGGTCTCTGCGTTGGCGGCTCGTCCGGCATCAACGTTGCGGGCGCGATCCGCATGGCCAAGGAAATGGGCCCGGGACACACCATCGTCACCGTGCTCTGCGACTACGGCACGCGTTACCAGTCCAAGCTTTTCAACCCGAGCTTCCTGCGCTCGCGCGATCTGCCGGTGCCGGGCTGGCTCGACCGCTCGCCCGCTTCGATCCCCGGCGTCTTCGAGGACGTATGAGTGCCCTGATCCGGCGTGTCCTTGCCGCCTGCGCGATGACTTTGCTCTGCGCGACCCTGGCGGTCGCGCAGGCACAGGACATTGATTACGCCACCTGGACGAAACTCGCGGATCAGGCCGACGGGCTGCTGGACGGCGAGGATGTCACCGTCAAGCAATACGAGGATCTGCGCAGCCAGATCGCGGGTTGGCGGGACAGTTTCTTGCGGGCCGAAAGTACCAATGCTTCGCGCATCGACACGTTGCAGCAGCAGCTTGACACGCTCGGCCCGGCCCCCGCCGAGGGCGAGAGCGAGGCCGAGGACATCGCCAATCGGCGGGCCGACCTGACCAAGCAACTTGCCGATGCGCAGGCGCCGGTGCGCCGCGCGCAGGAGGCCTACACGCAGGCCAACGGGCTGATCGGCGAGATCGACACCAAGATCCGCGAGATGCAGACCAGCCGCCTGCTGACCCTCGGGCCGTCGCCGCTGAACTTCCAACTCTGGGCTCCTGCGGCGAACGACGTGGTCGCGGCAGGCACGTCGCTGGTGCAGGAGGTGCGCGACAACTTCGCCTCCGAAAGCCAGCGCGCGGCGGCGCGCGAGAACCTTCCGGTGATCATCCTGCTGGTTGGCCTGTCGGGCCTTCTGGTGATCCGCGGCCCGGCGTGGGTGCGGCGGATCGAGGAATGGCTGCGGCGCCGCACACGCCGGGGCACTGGGGTCTGGCGCTTCGTCGCCTCGCTCGGTTCGATCGTGGTGCCGCTCGGCGGGCTGATCCTGCTGGTGGTGGCGGCGACGATCTCTGGGCTGCCGGGACAGAACCTGACAGTGGTGATGTACACCGTGCCGATTTGGGGGCTGGTGCTGCTCTACATCCGCTGGCTGGCGGGCGAGAGCTTCAACAGCGACGACGCGGTCGCCACGATGCCCCTGCCCAATTGGCAGCGCACCGAGGCCTGGCTCTATTCGTCGGTCCTCGCGCTGCTCTACGTGCTTCGCGGCATGGGCCAGACGCTCTCGGAGATTTTCAAATTCTCCGATGCGACAAACGCGGTGCTCGATTTCCCGCTGATCGTGCTCACGGCGCTGATGCTGTTCCGCCTCGGGCACATCCTGTCCGGGCTGAGCCGCAGTGAGCCCGAGGAGGGCGACGGCACGCTGCTCGAGGGCTCGACCTTCCGGATGCAGCTGGCGCGGCTGATTGGCCGACTGTCGATGCTGCTGGCGGTCTTCGGGCCGAT
This sequence comes from Salipiger sp. PrR007, assembly GCF_010499845.1. Lineage (NCBI taxonomy): Bacteria > Pseudomonadati > Pseudomonadota > Alphaproteobacteria > Rhodobacterales > Roseobacteraceae > Salipiger > Salipiger sp. PrR007. The sequence continues at coordinate 18,593 of NZ_JAAGOZ010000016.1, forward strand.
CATGGCGGCGGTCGGCTATCACCGGGTCGGGCAGGGGATGGTCTTTCCCGCAGTGGTGTCGCTTTCGCTTCTGGCTCTGGTGCTGGTGCTGCAGCGCTTCGTCAAGGACCTCTATGAGCTGATCACCCGCAAGGATCCCGACGACAGCCTGATGACCGTGCTTGCGGGCGTGGTGCTGATCGTTCTGGCATTGCCGATGCTGGCGCTCATCTGGGGCGCGCGGGTCGCGGATCTCACAGAACTCTGGGCGCGCTTCCAAGAGGGCTTCCTGCTTGGCGACGCGCGCATTTCGCCGACCAGCTTCCTGACCATGCTGGTGGTCTTCGCCGTCGGCTACGGCGTCACCCGCCTGCTGCAGAGCGGGCTGCGCAGCTCGATCCTGCCGAAGACCAAGCTCGACATCGGCGGGCAGAATGCGGTCATCTCGGGGCTTGGCTACGCCGGGGTGATGCTGGCGGCGGTGGTTGCGATCACAGCAGCGGGGATCAACCTCACCGCGCTCGGCTATGTGATCTCGGCGCTGTCGGTCGGGATCGGTTTCGGCCTGCAGAACATCGTGCAGAATTTCGTTTCGGGGATCATCCTGCTGATCGAGCGACCGATCAGCCAGGGCGACTGGATCGAGGTCGGGCCCAATATGGGCATCGTCAAGGACATCTCGGTGCGCGCGACGCGGATCGAGACCTTCGACCGCACCGACGTGATCGTGCCGAACTCGGACTTCATCTCGGGCACGGTGACCAACTTCACCCGCGGCAACGTCGTCGGCAGGGTCTTCACCACCGTCGGCGTCGCCTATGGCAGCGACACCCGCAAGGTCGAGAGCATCCTGCTGCGCATCGTGCGCGAGCATGACATGGTGTTTCTCAATCCCGAGCCCTCGGTTGTCTTTGCACGCTTCGGCGCGGATTCGCTGGAGTTCGAGATCCGGGCCATCGTGCGGGACGTGAACCAGAAGATCAAAATTCTCTCGGACTTCAACCACGAGATCAACGCACGTTTCGTGGCCGAGGGGATCGAGGTGCCCTTTGCGCAGCGCGATATCTGGCTGCGGAACCCCGAAGCGCTGTATCCCTCCGAAGATCGGTCGCCGAAGGGCGGCGACGAGGGCACCGAGGATGACACGCCGGCGAAGCGGCAGGGCAAGAAGACCGGCGGCGGAGGCGATGCCTTTCCGACCGTCGGACCGGAAGACGAGTAGGAGAGCGAGTTGACGGAACGACTGTTCCTTGAAGACGCCTATCGCCGCGAGGCGCCGGGCGAGGTCATCGGGCTGACCGAGGAGGGCGGCATCATCCTTGATGCCTCGCTCTTTTACGCGACCAGCGGCGGCCAGCCCGGCGACAGCGGCCAATTGCGCTGGCCGGGCGGCGCGATCGAGATCGCGACGGCGGTGAAGGGCGAGGGCGAGACCATCGTGCTCGTCCCGGCCGAGCCCAAACCGCTGCCCTATGTCGGCGCGCGCGTTACGCAGGTGCTCGACTGGGAGCGCCGCCACAGGCACATGCGGGTGCACACGGCGCTGCACCTGCTGTCGGTGGCCCTGCCGCTGCCGGTGACCGGCGGGCAGATCAGCGCTGGCAAGGGCCGACTCGACTTCCTGATGCCCGAGCCACCCGAGGACCGGGACGCACTCGAGGCGATGCTGAACGAGTTCGTGGCCCGCGACCTGACGGTCTCGGAAAGCTGGATCACCGAGGCCGAGCTCGACGCCAACCCCGAGCTGGTCAAGACCATGAGCGTTCAGCCGCCGCGTGGCGCCGGGCGGATCCGGCTGGTACGGATCGGCGTGGGCGACGGGCAGATCGACCTGCAGCCCTGCGGCGGCACCCATGTCGCGCGCACCGGCGAGATCGGGGACCTGCGGCTCGGCAAGATCGAGAACAAGGGCAAGCAGAACCGGAGGGTGAACCTGCTGGTCGGCTGAACCCGTTCGGCAGGTTGGCGCGTCAGGAGAGAGGGGGCTTCGCCCCCTCGGCACCGCGCGCCTCGCTGCCGGGGTAGTTGGCCCTGGCAGGAACCCGGGCGGGTCTCGGGGCGCGGCGGCGGGTGCTCACGATGTAGAGCGCGAGGCTGATGACCACCAGCGCGCCGCCAAGCAGCATGCGCGGACTCGGCGCCTCGCCAAGGAAGGCCCAGACCCAGACCGGGCCAAGCACCGTTTCGAGCAGCATCAGCAGGCTGACGTTGGCCGCGGCGGTGTGGCGCGATGCGGAGCTGAGGCAGAAGAAGGAGACCGGCAGGATCACCGCGCCGGTGGCGAGGATCGGCAGGACATGGCCCCCGGTGAGTGCGCCCGCCGGCACCAGCGCCAGCCCGCAGAGCCCCGAAATCAGCGCGCCAGTGCCCATGGCGGGCATCAGCGGCAGTGTCGGAGCGTGGCGCAGCGTGACGAAGCTGAGCCCGAGGGTGAGCGCGACACCAAATCCGCAGAGCGCCCCCACGAGCGTGCCGGGGCTGGCCGCGAGATCGCCCTTGCCGCTGACCGCGAGCCCGATGCCGAGCAGAACCGCGCCCATGGTCATCCAGGTGGCGCGGCTGGTGGGCTCGCCGTAGAGCAGCCGCGACAGCAGCGCGGCGCAGACCGGCATGGTCGCCACCGCCAGCAGCACCACCGCGACGGGCGCCACCGCGATGCCAAGCGAGAAGAGCGCGGCATTGGCACTCTGGCAGGCAATCACCGTCAGCCCGGGGCGGGTCAGCAGAAGCCGCAGGTTGCGCGGGCCGCGTGTGGTCAGGAGGAAGATCGCCCAGAAGGTCGCCCCGAGCGCCAGCCCGCGCCAGGTCAGCATCGACAGCCCCACCATGCCCGACAGCCGCATCAGCAACGTGTCGGGCGTCAGAACGAGCGCGCCGAGGGCGGCGAGCCCAAGGCCGTAGAAGGGGTGTCTTTGCATACGGGCCTTCGGTCTTGGGGCCGGAGGACCGGCGACTGTGTCAGGCGTAGAGCGGTTGCAGGCCCATCTGCATGTGAAGCGCGTTCACCGCAGTTTCCGGCAGCCCCATCGCCTTGGCGAGACGATCAAGGTATTCGGCCTCGTTCGGCGTGTCCACCGTGATCGCCATCAGCGAAGCGGCGTAGACCTGGGTCTTCTGCGCATCGGGCGTGTCGTTGGCCAGCGCCTCGGGGTCGAGCTTGGCGCCCAGCTGCTCCTTGAGAAAGGCGATGTCCTCGGGCGAGGCGTCGGCGCCAAGCGTGTCGGTCAGCTTGGCCTTTTCGGCGGCGTCGATCTCGCCGTCGGCCTTGGCGGCCTGGATCATCGCGCGCAGCATCAGCCCGGCGGCGGTCTCGGCCTCGGGGGCGGCCTGCGTGGCGCTCATCTTGTCGAGCATGTCGCCGAGGTTCTTGCCGCCCATGTTGGCCGCCTTTGCCGCGGCCGCGAGCATCCCCGCGAGGCCCGTGCTGGCGGCCTGGCCGGCCTGATCCATGCCCGGCATGGTGCCGAGGCCGCTTTTCTTCAGTTGTTCCATGATGGCGCCAAGCGGGTTGCCGTTGCCGCCGAGCATCTTGCCCATCTGCGCCTGCAGCGATGTGCCGGGCTCTGAGCCGGGGATCTGGGCCTTGCCGCCGATCAGCGTGCCAAGGCCCTGGTCGCCGGAGAGACGGTCAACGCCGCGCGCGGCGGCATAGCCGACGGCAATCTTTGCCAGGGTTCCCATGAGACTCATCTTCGTGCTCCCTTCAACATGCGTGCCGAGGTTGATGTCGCCGCAAGCTTGCCGGATGCGGTGACGTTGGGGAAGGAAAATTCCCGTATGGGCGGATTTGCGCGCTTTTACGAAGGAGTTGCCGGTCGTGCCGGCGCCGGCTCATGTGCCGCAGAAGGTCGCTTGAACAACCTCCGAGGGCAGCGGCGGGCGGCGCAGCTCGTCGGCCTCGGGCTGATCCTCGTAAGGCCGCGAGAGCACCGCATTGAGGTGATGAAAGAGGCTCTCGTCGCCCTCCATCGCGGCGGCGATCATCTGCTCGACGCGGTGATTGCGCGGGATGAAGGCGGGGTTGGCCGCGCGCATCCGCGCTTCGGGAGCGCTTTCTCCGGAGATGCGCTCCTGCCAGCGGGTGTGCCAGGCGTCATAGGCGGCGCGGTCGGTGATTTCGTCTCGGGCCGAGCCGCTGGCGAGGGCGCGGAAGGTGTTGGTGAAGTCCGAGCCGCCCGCCTGCATCATCTGCAGCAGGTCGGCGATCAGCCGCGCGTCCTCAGGGTCCGGCGCGCCAAGGCCGAGCTTGGCATCGAAGCGGGTCAGCCAGGCACCCCGGATGAGGTTGGGCATGGCGTTGATGATCTCGGTGAACTCGGTCACCGCCGCATCTTGGTCCTGCACGAGCGGCACCATGGCGGTGGCAAGCTGGGCCATGTTCCACACGATGATGTCGGCCTGCGCCTGGTAGGCATAGCGCCCGTGCTGGTCGATCGAGGAATAGACCATGTCCGGGTGATACTGGTCCATGAAGGCGCAGGGGCCGTAGTCGATGGTTTCGCCCGAGAGCGTGCAGTTGTCGGTGTTCATCACCCCGTGAATGAAGCCGAGCGACATCCACTGCGCCACCAGCTCGGCCTGGCGCTGACAGACGGCGGCTAGCATCTCGCCGGGGGTGGTGGTCTCGGGGTAGTGGCGCGCGCGGGTGTACTCGTAGAGCTGCTGCAGCTCTGGGTACTGCTGGCGCGAGGCGAAGAGCTGGAAGGTTCCGACGCGGATGTGGCTCGCGGCGACGCGGGTGAACACAGCGCCGGGCAGGATGGTCTCGCGGTAGACGTCATCGCCGGTGCGCACCGCCGCAAGCGCGCGGGTGGTGGGCACGCCAAGCGCGTGCATCGCCTCGGACAGCACGTATTCTCGCAGCACTGGCCCCAGCGCCGCCCGCCCGTCGCCGCGGCGCGAAAAGGGGGTGGGGCCGGAGCCCTTGAGCTGGATGTCGCGGCGCAGGCCGGCCCTGTCGATCACCTCGCCGAGCAGCAGTGCCCGCCCGTCGCCGAGTTGCGGAGAGAAGCCGCCGAACTGGTGGCCGGCGTAGATCTGGGCGAGCGGGTTCGCCCCCTCGGGCAGCGTGTTGCCGGAGAAGATCGCCGCGAGCAGCGGATCACCCATGCCGGTGATGCCAAGGTCCCCGGCCAGTGCCGTATTGAAGGCGATGAGCTTCGGGGCGGCGACGCGGGCGGGCGGAACCCGTGCGTAGAAGGCCTCGGGCAGGCGGGCATAGCTGTTGTCGAAGGGGATCGAAAGGGTCATGACAGTCCAGATAGGCAGAGCTGGCGCTCCGCGAAAGGGGGGCTTGCGAGAGAGAGCGGCGGTTCGGGCGCGGCTCTCAGAGCGCGCAGCGCATCAGCGCGGCGCCGCGGTCCTGCAGGCGGGCGCGGCGGCAGAAGCGCTGCAGGTGTTCGTCCTCGCGGTCGACCTCCATCTGCAGGGCGGTGATGCCGCCCTGCCGCAGCGCCTGGGTGAGCTGGAACAGCGCCTCGCTGCCCATGCCGCGGCTGCGCACCGCGGGGCGGATGTAGAGCTGGTCGATCGTGCCGGTCATGCCGCCGCTTTCCACCGACCAGCCAAAGCTGACCACCACGTATCCGACCGGCGCCTTGCGCGGGCCGATGAGCCAGGCGGCGCCCTGCGGCGCGCCCTCGAGCAGCGGTGTCAGCGCTGCGGTGACCCGGGCCTCGTCGGGCTCGGTGCCGCGCTCTGCCTGGAAGCTGGCGACCATGGGCAGCAGCCGTTCGAGATCGTCGGAACCGGCGAGGTGCAGGGATTTCATAGCTTGGCCAGCCTTTCGGTGAGCAGGGTGAAGAAGGCGTCGGCATCCAGATCGCCGATGAAGGTGGCGTTGGGCGCGCGGCCCGAAACCCCCCACCAGTCGGCCACCGTCATGCCGAGGGTCAGCTCGGAAACGGTCTCGATCTCGACGTTGATGTGCCGGCCCGAAAAGATCTCGGGAGCCAGAAGATAGGCGGTGACGCAGGGATCGTGCAGCGGCGCGCCTTCGGAGCCGTATTTCTCCAGATCGAAGCGCTCGAAGAAGTCGGTCATCTCTGCCACGGCCTTGCCCACCGGCGTGCCGAGCGCGCGGATCGCGTCGTTGCGCGGCTTGGTCACCAGCGCCTTGTGAGTCACGTCGAGCGGCATGACCACCAGCGGGACGCCCGAGCCGAAGACCTCGGCGGCGGCCTCGGGATCGACGTAGATGTTGAACTCTGCGGCGGGGGTGTAGTTGCCGACCTCGAAATAGGCACCGCCCATCAGGACGATTTCCTGCACGCGCTCGACAATGTCGGGGGCGCGGCGGAAGGCGGTGGCAATATTGGTGAGCGGGCCGAGCGGGCAGAGCGTGACCGTGCCCGAGGGCTCGGCGCGCAGCGTGTCGATGAGGAAGTCGACCGCGTGGCGCTCCTGCAGCGGCATGACCGGCGCGGGCAGCTCGGGGCCATCGAGACCGGTCTTGCCGTGCACGTGCTCGGCGGTCACCAGCTTGCGTTCCAGCGGGACGTCGCAGCCGGCGAAGACGGGGATGTCGGTGCGGCCGGCCAGTTCGCAGACCATGCGGGTATTGCGCGAGGTCAGGGGCAGCGGCACGTTGCCCGCAACGGCGGTGATCCCCAGCACTTCGAGTTCGGGTGAGGCAAGGGCCAGAAGGATGGCAACCGCGTCATCCTGCCCGGGGTCCGTGTCGATGATGATGCGTCGTGCCATGGCCCGCCCCGATTTTTTCCCCGCGCCCAAGGCGTGGTCTTGTTGCTGTCGTTTTGTTCTGCCCTTGCGTCGCACGGGCGCCCCGCCGGTTCAAGCGATCCGTCGGCCTTCGGCAAATGGTTACCGGTGCGGTTTATCTTTCCCCCTGGCATTGCCGCGCTGCCGCAGGATGTTAGACTCGCGCGCAGCAATGCGGTAGGCAGGGCTCGGTTAGCGCTAACCGACGTAATATGAGAATCGGAGACAGGCCCTAGATGGTTTCCCGCGTCATTCCCGTCGATCCTTTCGACCTGGTCATTTTCGGAGGCACCGGCGATCTTGCGCGCCGCAAGATCCTGCCCGGCCTTTATCGCCGCTACTGCTCGGGGCAGATGCCTGAGGGCTCGCGGGTGATCGGCGCTGCGCGCTCCGAGATCTCGGTGGACGAATACCGCGACATGGTGCGCGAGGCGATCCTCGAGTTCGGCAAGGCCAAATGCGATGATACGTCGCTCGGTGAGTTTCTCGAACTGCTGGGCTATGTCGCCGTGGACGCCCGCGGCGAAAGCGGCTGGTCCGAGCTGAAAGAGGCTCTGCGCGACGACGATGGGATTGTGCGGGCCTTCTACTTCTCGGTCGGGCCGAGCCTCTTCGGCGATCTTGCCGAGCAACTGCGCAGCCACGGGCTGACCAATCCCGACGCGCGGATCGTCGTCGAGAAGCCCTTTGGCCACAATCTCGAATCCGCCCGCGCGCTCAACGCCGAGCTGGCCCGGCACTTCGACGAAAAACAGATCTACCGGATCGACCACTACCTCGGGAAGGAGACGGTGCAGAACCTGATGGCGGTGCGCTTCGGCAATATGCTGTTCGAGCCGCTGTGGAATGCGCAATATGTCGACCACATCCAGATCACGGTGGCCGAAACCGTCGGCGTCGGCGGGCGCGGCAGCTACTACGACAAGTCCGGCGCGATGCGGGACATGGTGCAGAACCACCTGATGCAGCTGCTCTGCCTTATCGCCATGGAGCCGCCGGCGCGCTTCGAGCCCGACGCGGTCCGCGACGAGAAGCTCAAGGTGATCCGCGCGCTCGACCCGGTTGATCCCGACAGCATCGTGCGCGGCCAGTACACCTCGGACGGCGAGGTGAACTCCTACCGCGAGGACGTCGAAAACCAGGCATCGCGGACCGAGAGCTTCATCGCGATGAAATGCTACATTTCCAACTGGCGATGGGCAAATACCCCGTTTTATCTGCGCACGGGTAAAAGGCTCTCGGCGCAGGCCTCCGAGATCGCCGTGGTGTTCAAGGACGCGCCGCATTCGATCTTCGGCATGGACGCCGGGCGGCATCGCAACATGCTGTCGATCCGCCTGCAGCCGAACGAAGGCATGACGCTGGGCGTCACCATCAAGGAGCCGGGGCCGGGCGGCATGCGTCTTGTCGACGTGCCGCTCGACATGTCCTTTGCCGATGCGCTGGGGCCGGATGCCGCAGATGCGCCCGATGCCTACGAGCGGCTGATCATGGACGTAATCCGCGGCAACCAGACGCTGTTCATGCGCGGCGACGAGGTCGAGGCCGCCTGGGCCTGGACCGATCCGCTGATCGAGGGCTGGGAACGCCGCGGCGATCACCCCAAGCCCTATGATGCGGGGAGCACCGGGCCGGACGATGCCGCTTTCCTGATCAACAGGGACGGCCGCCGCTGGCGGGGGATCAAGACATGAGCTACGAGTTCCGCGACTACCCCGACCGCGAGATGCTGGCGATCGACCTTGCCAACATGATCGCCGGAGAGCTGCGCGCACAGCTCGACCATTCCAAGCGCGTGTCTCTCGCGGTGCCCGGTGGCACATCGCCCGGGCCGATCTTCGACAGCCTCAGCGCGACGTCGCTCGACTGGGACCGGGTCGACGTGCTGCTTGGCGACGAGCGTTGGGTGCCCGAGACCTCGGAACGGTCGAACACCCGACTGCTGCGCGAGCGTCTGCTGACCGGCAAGGCTGCGGCGGCACGGCTGCTGCCGCTCTACGCCGAGGCCGAGACCCCCGAGGAGAAGCTCGAGGAACTGGCCGAGGCGATACGCCCCTCGCTGCCGCTCGGTGTGGTGCTGCTGGGCATGGGCGCCGATCTGCACACCGCCTCGATCTTCCCCGGCGCCGACCGGCTGGCCGAGGCGCTGTCGCCGGAAGCGCCGATCCTCTTGCCGATGCGCGCGCCCGGTGCGCCCGAGCCGCGGATCACCCTGACCGCGCCGGTTCTGGGCGGGGCCCTGAACAAGCACGTGCTCATCTTCGGGGCAGAAAAGCGGGCTGCGCTGGAAAAGGCCAAGGGTCTGCCGCCCGAGGAGGCGCCGATCAATGCGGTGCTCGATCAGGCGGTGGTGCACTGGGCCGAGTGACGCTATCAGACGGAACGGATCAACAGGGGACGTACCTCCATGTGGGATGACCTGAAACGCCTCGCGGCTGCACGTGAAGGCCGGCGCATCGACACGCTCTTCGCCGAGGATGCCGCGCGGGCAGAGACTTTCTCGGTCGAGGCCGAGGGGATGCTCTTCGACTACTCCAAGACGCAGGTCGACGCCGAGGTGCTGCAGGCGCTGCTGGCCGTGGCGCGCGGCGCCGACGTCGAGGCGCGGCGCGAGGCCATGTTCGGCGGCGCCAAGATCAACGAGACCGAGGGCAGGGCGGTGCTGCACACCGCGCTGCGCAACCTTGCGGGAACGCCGGTCGAGGTGGACGGCGCCGACGTGATGCCCGAGGTGCTGGACACGCTGTCGCGCATGGAGGCGCTGGCCGCCGAGGTGCGCGGCTCGAAGATCACCGACGTGGTGAACATCGGAATCGGCGGCTCGGATCTTGGCCCCAAGATGGGCACCATCGCGCTCGCACCCTATCACGACGGCCCGCGCTGCCACTTCGTTTCCAACGTCGACGGGGCGGATATCGCCGATGCGCTGAAGCTCTGCGATCCCGAGACGACACTCTTCGTCATCGCCTCCAAGACGTTCACCACCATCGAGACCATGACCAACGCGCGCACCGCCTGGGACTGGCTCGAAGCGAAGGGCGTGAGCACCGAGGGCAAGTTCGTCGCGCTCTCGTCCAATGCCGAGAAGGCGGGCGAGTGGGGCATCCCGGCGAGCCGCGTCTTTGGCTTCGAGGATTGGGTTGGCGGGCGCTATTCCATGTGGGGGCCGATCGGCCTGTCGATGATGATCGCCATCGGCCCGGAGAACTTCCGCGCGTTCCTCGAGGGCGGGCAGGCGATGGACACGCATTTCCGCTCGGCCCCGCTCGAGGCGAACATGCCGGTGCTGCTGGCCCTCGTCGGCATGTGGCACAATCAGGTGCTGGGCTATGCCACCCGCGCCGTGCTGCCCTACGAGAACCGGCTCGCCCGGCTGCCCGCCTACCTGCAGCAGCTCGAGATGGAGAGCAACGGCAAGTCGGTGGCGATGGACGGCGAGACCCTCGGCTTCGACAGTGGCCCGGTGGTCTGGGGCGAGCCCGGGACCAATGGCCAGCACGCCTTCTACCAGCTCATCCACCAGGGCACGCGGGTGATCCCCTGCGAGTTCATGGTCGGCGCGCGCAGCCACGAGCCCAAGCTGCGCCACCACCATGAGCTGCTGCTGGCCAATTGCTTTGCCCAGTCCGAGGCGCTGATGCGCGGACGCGATCTTGACGAGGCGCGCGGCAAGGTTGCCGGAAAGTTCGAGGGCGCCGAGCTGGAGCGCCAGGCCAAGCACAGGGTCTTCCCGGGCAATCGCCCCTCGACCACGCTGGTGTATCCGTTGCTCGATCCGCGCACGCTCGGGATGATCGTGGCGCTCTACGAACACCGTGTCTTTGTCGAGGGGGTGATCCTCAACATCAACTCCTACGACCAGTGGGGCGTGGAGCTCGGCAAGGAACTGGCGACCGCGCTTGGGCCGATTGTCTCGGGCAAGGAAAGCGCCGAGGGCAAGGATGGCTCGACCCGGCGATTGGTCGCATTCGCGCAACGCGATATGTGAAAAAGTTCCACGATATCAATGCAATTAAAATCGGGGCGCGGTCGGAACACGACCGCGCCCCGCGTGTTGAGAGGGCAGACAAGACGACGACTTCCCTAAGGAGGAGCTACCATGAAACGTCTCACCACCACCGCCGCCCTCATCGCCCTCGTTGCCGGTTCGGCTGCCTACGCGCAGGAAACCAGTATGGACGCTGCCAAGGACAACGCGGACGCAGCCGTGCAGAATGCTGAGCAGGCAATGGAGAACACCGGCGACGCGGTTGCTCAGGAAACCAACGAAGCCGTGGCCGAAGGCGAGCAGGCACTTGACGCAGCTGGCGACAAGATGGCCAAAGCTGGCGCCGAGATGAAGCAGGAAGCCGGCGAGATGGCTACTTCGGCCGAAAACATGTTCAACGGCTCGCCCGACGGGCTGATCCGCACCCGCGACATCACCGGCGGTGCCGTCTATGCGGTCGACGCGGATGGCGACATGTCGGACTGGGATGAAGGCATGACCTACGACACCGTCTCGGAAGACTGGGACAACGTCGGCGAGATCGAAGACATCGTGCTGAACTCCGACGGGTCGTTCCGCGGCATCGTGGCCGAAGTTGGCGGCTTCCTCGACATCGGTGACAAGCACGTGCTGCTCGAGATCGATAACGCCAAGTTCGTTCCGATCGATGACGGCGAGTACTCGGTCGTGACCAACATGACCAAGGACCAGCTGATGGAACTTGAAGACATCGACGAAGGCCCGATGAACTAAGGTTCTTTTCCAGCATCCATGCGGCCGGGGCGTCTTGCCCCGGCCGTTTTGCGTTCAGGGGATGTCGAAGCCCGGCGCGGCCAGTTCGAACCCCTCGAAGCGAAAGCCTGGCGAGACGGTGCAGCCGACCAGCGTCCAGTCGCCGAGGCTGCGCGCCGCCTGCCAATGCCCCTCGGGCACAATGAGCTGAGGCCGCGCACCCGCGCCAAGGTCCGGCCCGAGCGCGTGAACTTCCTTGGGGCCTGCCTCGGTCTGTGCCATCGAGAGCTCCAGCGGCGCCCCGGCGTAGAAATGCCAGATCTCCACCGCGTCGACCCGGTGCCAGTGGCTGCGCTCGTCGCCCCCCAGCAGGAAATAGATGCAGGTGCCGGCAGGGCGCGTTCCATCGTCGGCCCCGGCGATCCAGGTTTGCCGATAGTGCCCGCCCTCGGGGTGGGGGACGAGCCCGAGCAGCCCAATGATCTCTTCTGCTGTCATATTGCCCTGCACAGCCCCTCCGAACGCTCTGATGAAACTCCGTTTACCCCTTGTGGCAGACCATGGGGCCTCCGGGAACCCATCGGTGAAGCAGGAGGCCGACGATGACCGAAACCCCAGAGCTGCGCCGCATGGCGCAGGAGATTGTCGCGCGCGAAGGCGGCTATGTTGATGATCCGGATGATCCGGGCGGCGCCACGAACCACGGCGTCACGCTCGGCACCCTGCGGCGGCTAGGGAGGGACCTCGACGGAGATGGCGACGTCGACAGGGCGGACCTGCGGCGGCTCGGCGAAAGCGAGGCCGCGACCATCTTCCTGCGCGACTACTTCCACGCGCCGCGCATCGACGCGCTGCCAGAGGTTCTGCAACCCTCGGTCTTCGACATGTACGTGAATGCCGGAGCCGGCGCGGTGAAGCTGCTGCAACGCCTGCTGAATGAGATGGGCGAGGCGCTTGAGGAAGACGGTGTCATTGGCCCGCAAACCGTCGCGGCGGCCCGCCGGGCCATGGCTGCCGCACCGGACCATATCGCCGATGCCTACGGGATCGCGCGTCGGAACTACTACTTCGCGCTGGCGGACCGCCGCCCGGCGAGCCGCAAGTTCGCCCGCAGCCGCGCGGGCGGCAAGGGGGGCTGGATCCGCCGCGCCGAGACCTTCATCTCGCCGCGGTTCCGCCTGACCGACGATCAGTTTCGCGCCCGGGTGGCGGCATGGGGCTGATCGACCGGATTCTCGCCGCGCTCGCCGGCACCGGCGGCAGCGTGATCCGCGAGACCGCCGAGGTGTTCCGGGAAAACGCCGAGGCGGCCTCGGCGCGCGACGCGGGGTTGCGCGCCGCCGCGCTTGAGCAGTTTGCCCGCGAATTCGGGCGCCCGGCCACCTCCCGTTTTGACCGGCTGGTGGACGGGCTCAACCGTCTTCCGCGCCCGGCAATGGCCTTTGGCACGCTGGGTCTTCTCGGCAGTGCCATGACCAGCCCCGAGTGGTTTGCCGCGCGCATGCAGGGGCTGGCGTTGGTGCCCGAGCCGCTGTGGTGGCTCTTGGGCGCGGTTGTCAGCTTCTACTTCGGCGCCCGCCACCAGACCAAGGGACAGGCTTTTCAGCGCGAGATCGCGACCAGCCTCGCGCGGGCCGCGCGCCCTTCGCCCGAGCCGCGAGACTTGGCGCCCGCCGAGGAAAATGCCGCCCTCGACGAATGGCGTGCCTTGCGCTCGGGTGCCGCGTAAGCCATTGCCGCGAGGCGGAAATACCTTGGTAGAGCCGCCTCCGGACCCTCCGGAAAGACAAAGGGCGCCCCATGGGCGCCCCTGTCACACAAAAGAACCGAAAGAGCCGCTCAGCTGCCCCAGCTGCGCACCGGGCCGCAATCCATGTGCACGAAGTTCGAGCTGGAATAGCGGCCGACGCCGCCCGCGTTGCACGAGGCCGCGGCGCGCGCCATCTGGTTGACCGAGCGCGAGTTGAGCCGCAGGTCGGCTGCTTCGCCCTTGAGGTGACGCGAGTTCTTGGCAACCCCCGAGGACCGGGCCCGGAGCATCGCGTTGGTTTTCGGGCAGCGGTAGCCCGAGATCAGCATGTAGGGTTCGCTCACGTCCATGAGGTTGTGGGCTGCCGTCATGATGTCGATGGTGCGTGCGTCGATGTTCTTCACATCGTTGCTGCGCCAGTCGCGCATGAAGTAGGAAATTTCCTTGAGCGCGTCGGGGATGTACTCCCCTTCGATCCAGTAGATCATGTTGAGCGTCTCGCCGGTGCGGGCGGAGTACATCCGCAGGCGGCGCACGTCGCCCGCGCCGCGCAGGAAACCTGCCGCGCTTGCGTAAGTGGGTGCTGCCGTGACGAGAGTTGCCGCGAACGCGCCAAGAAGGCCACGCCGCGAGATGCCGCTAGCTGTTTTGTCTGTCATGTGAAGCGCCTGTCCCGTTTAGTCGCTGTGCCTGTTTGTTCCGCCTCGTTGGGCGGACCTACCATCTTTCCCCCAGATGTGCGGCTTTTATGGCACAGGAAAATTTATCGATGAAGGATATTTTGCTACCCCTAGTGGGTTCCCCGGCAAAATCGGCGAAATTTTGCGCAGACGCCGAGAAGCAACGTTCCGGCCAGAAGGAACCTCGGCGCCGACTGTGCATTGGCGTATCAACGGTGGAAAACTCGCCGATCACGCGCGATTGTGTGTGGACAAGCCCCACCGCCGCACCGGAAAATCGCCGATAGGCATGAATGCAGAATATTACGGGTCGACATGGGTAAATTGCGGAATCTCCGGCGTGGTAGCGGTCTTGTGGGCCTTGTTCTGGCAGGGGCGCTGATCGCGCTGCCGGCGGGGCGCGCCGGCGCTCAGGAACTGTCGCAGGGGCTCTCGGAGCAGGTTGGCCAGGACGTCACCCAAGGTCTTTCCATGACCGCCTACCGCCAGGCGGTGGCCGAGAATCTCTCGGGCAACGAGGGGCTCGCGGCGTTCTACCGGATGCGAGATTTCGCCCCGATCTGGACCGGCCCGGACGACACCGCGGCACTGCGGCGGGCGGCGTTGATCGAGGCGCTCGGCACGGCCTCGGTGCACGGGCTTCCCACGCAGCGCTACGATCTCGACGGTCTGATCCGCAAGATGCGCCATGTCGAGGGCGAGCGCGCCCGCGGCGAGCTCGAGGTCGAGATCAGCCGCGCCTTCCTGCAATACGCCCACGATCTGCAGAGCGGCATCCTCAACCCGCATGACGCCGACAGCGGCATCAAGCGCGACGCGCCGCGGCGCGACCCGAAGATCCTGCTCGAGGTGCTGGCGGCGAGCGATCCGCACCAGGTGCTGCAACACCTTGCGCCGTCCTCGGATGAATACGCCCGTCTGCTGCGCGCCAAGCTGAAGCTCGAAAAGATCGTCTCCCGCGGTGGCTGGGGGCCGACCGTGCGCACCGCCAAGCTCGAACTGGGCCAGCGGGGTGGCGATGTGATTGTGCTGCGCGACCGGCTGATCGCCATGGGCTATCTCGAACCGACGCTCTCGGCCGAATATGACGACACGCTGCGCAGCGCCGTGATGCGCTTCCAAGGGAGTCACGGGCTGGCGGTGGACGGCGTTGCCGGGTCGAGCACGCTCAGCCAGCTCAACATCTCTGCCGAGGACCGGCTGAAATCGGTTCTCGTGGCGATGGAGCGCGAGCGCTGGCTGAACCTGCCCGAGGGGCTCGGCAAGCGGCACATCATGGTCAATCTTACCGATTTCCATGCCGAGATCGTCGATGACGGCAAGGTCACCTTCGAGACGCGCTCGGTGGTCGGCTCGCCCGAGGATGACCGGCGCACGCCGGAATTCTCGGACAAGATGGAATTCATGGTGATCAACCCGTCGTGGTACGTGCCGCGCTCGATCGTGGTCAAAGAATATCTGCCGCTGCTGCGCAACAACCCCGGTGCCGCGGGCCATCTCGAGATCACCGACCGTCAGGGTCGGCCGGTGAACCGAGCCAACGGGTTCTCGCAATACACCGCGTCGAGCTTCCCCTTCGCCATGCGCCAGCCGCCGGGGCCGCGTAACGCGCTGGGGACGGTGAAATTCATGTTCCCCAACAAGTACAATATCTACTTGCATGACACGCCGTCGAAATCCCTGTTCGACCGCACCCAGCGCACCTTCTCGCACGGCTGCGTCCGCCTGAGCGACCCGCATGACTTCGCCTATGCGCTGCTGGCGCCGCAGACCTCGGATCCGGTGAGGTTCTTCCAGTCGAAGCTCGGGACCGGGCGCGAGACGCGGGTGAACCTCGACCAGCCGGTGCCGGTGCACCTGATCTACCGGACCGCCTTCACCACGGTGAAGGGCGAGATGGAATATCGCGCCGATGTTTACGGCCGGGACGCGCGGATCTGGGATGCGCTGAGTGCCGCAGGGGTGGTACTGGCGGGCGGGCCGAGTTAAATCCTCGGGGAGAGCATCCCGGAGGACCCAATGTCCCTAGACAGCACCGTACACACCCACAGCATTGCCCAGATCGCCGCCGCGCTTGGTCTGCCGGCAGAGGGCGACCTCGAAATCCGCATCACCTCGGTGGCCGAACCGGCGCAGGCCGGCGAGGACCAGTTGGCGCTGGCGATGAAACCCGAGTTTGCCGCCCAGATCGGCGAGGGCCAGGCGCGCGCCGCCATGCTCTGGGAAGGCGCTGACTGGCAGTCCATGGGGCTCAAGGCGGCGATTCTCGCGCCGCGCCCGCGCCACGCGCTCTCGGGCCTTTCGGCGATGCTCGACCGTGGCAATGGCTATGGCGAGGGCATCCATCCGACCGCGCTTGTCGACCCGAGCGCCGAGCTTGGCGAGGGCGTGTCCGTCGGTCCCTACACGGTGATCGGCGCGCGGGTGAAGATCGGTGCGCGCTCGGTGATCGGGCCGCAGGTCTTCATCGGCGAAGACGCCACCCTCGGCGAGGACGCGGTGATCCACTCGGGCGTGCGCATCGGCGCGCGCTGCACCATCGGCAAACGCTTCTTCGGCCAGTTCAACTGCGCGATCGGCGGCGACGGCTTCAGCTACGTGACCCCCGAGGTCTCGGGCGTGGAGAAGGCCCGCGCCAGCCTTGGCGAGGAAGGCACCCAGCAGGCACAGCAATGGGCGCGCATCCACTCGCTCGGCGCGGTCACCATCGGTGATGACTGCGAGGTCGGCGCCAATGCCACCGTCGATCGCGGCTCGGTGCGCGACACCCGCATCGGCAATGGCACTAAGATCGACAACCTCGTGATGATCGGCCACAACGTGGTGGTCGGAGACAACACGTTGATCTGCGGCTGCTGCGGCATCGCCGGCTCGACCAAGATCGGCAGCAACGTCGTGCTCGCCGGGCAGACGGGTGTGTCGGACAATATCTTCATCGGCGACAACGTGATCACCGGCGGCGGCACCAAGGTGCTGTCGAACATCCCCGCAGGCCGCGTCATGCTTGGCTACCCGGCGATGAAAATGGAAACACACGTCGAGACTTACAAGGGGCTGCGCAGATTGCCACGGCTCTTCAAGGATGTCGCCGAACTCAAGAAATCTGTTTCCAAGCTCATGGGGAATGAGTAAGCCGACGCTGACACTGACGCTGCGACGACAAAGGGAGCGCCGCACATGACTGTAAAAGACAAGGTCATCGAGATCATCGCCGAGCAGGCCGTGCTCGAACCTTCGGACGTGACAATGGACAGCACGCTCGAGGATCTGGGGATCGACAGCCTTGGTCTCGTCGAGAGCATCTTCGCCATCGAGGAAGCCTTCGATATCTCGGTTCCGTTCAACGCCAACGAGCCCGAACAGAGCGATTTCGACATCTCCTCGGTGGCGAGCATCGTCGCCGGGATCGAAAAGCTGGTGGCCGAGCAGACCGCGTGAAACGGGTCGTCATTACCGGGGCAGGCACCATCAACGCGCTCGGGCGCGGGGTGCCTGCGACTTTCGAAGCCATGCGCGAGGGGCGCTGCGGCATCGGGGAACTGGACTTCCGGGACGTCGAGCGCTTGGCCATCCGCATCGGCGGGCAGGTCAAGGGCTACGAGCCGGAAGACACCTTCAACCGCCAGCAGCTTGCGCTCTACGACCGCTTCACGCAGTTCGCACTGATCGCGGCGCGCGAGGCCATCGCGCAGTCGGGGCTCGAATTCCACGGCGACATGGCGGACCGTTCGGGCGTGGTGCTGGGCACCTCGGGCGGGGGGCTCACCACGCAGGACGAGAATTACCGCTCGGTCTACGAGGAGGGGAAGAACCGCGTCCACCCCTTTGTCGTGCCCAAGTTGATGAACAACGCCGCCGCCAGCCATGTCAGCATGGAGTTCAACCTGCGCGGCCCGACCTTCACCGTCGCCACCGCCTGCGCCAGTTCGAACCACGCGATGGGGCTTGCCTTCCAGATGGTCCGCTCGGGCGCCTGCCCGGCGATGATCACCGGGGGATCCGAGTCGATGCTCTGCTTCGGTGGAGTGAAGGCCTGGGAAGGGCTGCGGGTCATGTCCAAGGATGCCTGCCGCCCGTTCTCGGCCAACCGCAATGGCATGGTGCAGGGCGAGGGCGCGGGGGTCTACGTCTTCGAGGAGTATGACCATGCCAAAGCGCGCGGCGCCGACATCCTCGCCGAGGTGGTCGGCTTCGCCATGACCTCGGACGCGGCCGATATCGTCATGCCCAGCAAGCAGGGCGCGGCCCGGGCGATCTCGGGCGCGCTGCGCGACGGCAGGATCGATCGCGACGAGGTGGGCTACATCAACGCCCATGGCACCGGCACCGCCGCCAACGACAAGACCGAATGCGCCGCCGTGGCCGATGCCATGGGGCCGCAGGCCGACCGTCTGATGATCTCCTCGACCAAATCGATGCATGGCCATTGCATCGGCGGCACCGGCGCCGTCGAGCTTTTGGCCTGCATCATGGCGCTGCGTGACGGGGTGATTGCGCCCACCATCAATCACGAGGAATTCGACGCCGAATGCGCGCTCGACGTGGTGCCCAACGAGGCGCGCGAGGCAGATGTTTCGGTGGTGCTGTCGAACGCGTTTGCCTTTGGTGGACTGAACGCGGTGCTGGCGCTGCGCAAGGTCTAGGCGCGTCGCCCGAAAGTACGAGCTGACATGCAAAAGGGCGGCCAGATCGGCCGCCCTTTGTTATTACCGCTGGACCCGAAAGTTCCGCGCGCGGGATCGGTTTTCGCGGATCAGTGCAGGGTGCGTCCAAGCACCGCGGCGACATCCGCCATGCGGGCCGAAAAACCCCATTCGTTGTCGTACCAGGCCAGCACGCGGACGGTGCGGCCGATGACCTTGGTCTGGTCCGGCGCGAAAATCGAGCTGTGCGTCGTGTGGTTGAAATCGATCGAGACCTTGGGCTCGGGATCATAAGCCAGAACCGATCCCATGCGGCCGCCTGCGGCCTCGCGGATGATCTCGTTGACGTCGGCGACGGTCACGTCCTTGCCGGCCTGGAAGGTCAGGTCCACGGCCGAGACGTTCGGCGTCGGCACCCGGATGGACGAGCCGTCGAGCTTGCCCTTGAGGTTCGGCAGCACCTCGCCGAGCGCCTTGGCGGCCCCGGTGGAGGTGGGGATCATCGCCATGGCGGCGGCACGGGCGCGATAGAGGTCCTTGTGGCGGCGGTCCAGCGTCGGCTGATCGCCGGTGTAGGAGTGGATCGTGGTCATGATCCCGCTCTCGATGCCGATCGCCTCGTCGAGCACCTTGGCCAGCGGTGCCAGCGCATTGGTGGTGCACGAGCCGTTGGAGATCATCGTGTGACCCTTTTCCAGATCGCGGTGGTTCACGCCGTAGACGATGGTCTTCTGCACGTTCTTTGCAGGGGCCGAGATCAGCACCGACTTGGCGCCCTGGTGAATGTGCTGCACGGCCTTCTCGCCGTCGTTGAAGTTGCCGGTGCATTCCAGAACGACGTCGCAGCCGGTCCAGTCCAGCTCTTTCATGTCGTAGGTCGACATGACCTCCATCGGGCCACGACCGATGTCCATCGTGGTGCCGTTGACCCGCACCTCGCCGCCGAAGCGGCCATGCACGCTGTCGTAGCGCAGCAGGTGGGCGGCGGTCTCGAGCGGGCCGGTGGCGTTGATCTTCACCACCTGCACGTCGTTGCGCGCGCTCTCGGCGATATGGGCGAGGGTGCAGCGGCCAATGCGGCCGAATCCATTGATGCCGACGGTCACGGTCATGGAGCGGTCTCCTGGTCAGGAAAGGGGAGGAAGTGGGATAACTTTCTTACTCGTATACAGAGGTGTGCCGTCGCAGCAACGCGAAAAATAGAGGAATTGCAGTATGTTAGCGATAAACTACGCTGCGGGCGCTAACATGGCGAACTGGTAGCGCATAAGCTTGGGCAGTGCCCTCGCGGCAGCCGCGCGCTTGCACAATGGCGCCGCCGGATTACTTTTGGTCGCAAACAACACGGAGCAGAACATGAGCGGACTTCTCGCGCTTCTCGACGACGTGGCGGGAATCGCCAAGATCGCGGCGGCCTCGGTCGATGACATATCGGCCAGCGCCGCAAAGGCCGGCTCCAAGGCCGCGGGCGTGGTGATCGACGACGCCGCGGTGACACCTAAATACGTGGCCGGCTTCGAGCCGAAGCGTGAACTGCCGATCATCTGGCGCATCGCCCGCAGCTCGGTGTTCAACAAGGTGGTGATCCTGCTTCCGCTGGCCCTGCTGTTGTCGAGTTTCGCGCCTTGGCTGCTGCCGCCGCTGCTGATCGCCGGCGGGTCATTCCTGTGCTTCGAGGGAGCCGAAAAGGTTCTGCACGTCCTGAAGCCCGGACATGAGAAGACCAATCCGGAAAAGCAGGTCGAGAAGGGCGACCCGGTGCACCTCGAAGAGCAAAAGGTTAAGGGGGCGATCAAGACGGACTTCATTCTCTCGGCCGAGATCATGACCATCTCTCTTTCGGCCATCGAGGTTACCGAGGTCTGGATCAAGGCAGTCGCGCTCGGACTGGTCGGCGTCGGCATCACCGCATTGGTCTATGGCGCGGTGGCGCTGATCGTGAAGATGGACGACATCGGCCTCTGGCTCACCCGCGTCGGCCGCCTTGGCGCCACACGGGCGCTCGGGCGCGGCATCGTCAAGGGTATGCCGATTGTCATGTGGCTGCTGTCGACCGTCGGTACCGTGGCGATGCTCTGGGTCGGCGGCTCGATCCTTGTGCATTCGCTGGCGCAGATGGGCTGGCACATGCCCGAGGAGACGATCCACCACCTCGCCGAAAGCGCGGCACATTTGGTCCCCGAAAACCTGCAACCGGCGGCGCTGTGGATCGTCACGGCGGCCTGCGACGCGGTGCTCGGCGTGATCTGGGGGATGATCCTCGTGCCGATCATCACCAAGCTGGTTCTGCCGCTCTTCGGCAGCAGCAAAAAGGCGGCGCACTGAGCGCCGCCCCGGTCACCTAGGTCAGTCACCGAAAAAGGGCGCCCCGCGAGAGGCGCCCTTTTTATGTCTTGTCTTTACGAATACGCCGGGGGTGAGCCCTAGGGGCGAGGGGCAGCGCCCCTCGCTGCGCCTGGATCAGAGCAGCCCCTTGGCCTGTCCGACCACGTTCTCCGCAGTGATGCCGAACTTCTCGTAAAGTACCTCTGCCGGAGCCGAGGCGCCAAAGCTGTCCATGCCGACAAACGCCTGTTTCGCTTCGCGGCCGCGTTCGCCGAGCAGCCAGCGGTCCCAGCCGCCGAGACGGGTTGCCGCCTCGATGCCGACGCGGACCGGGCCGGCCGGCAGAACGCGCTTGCGGTAGGCCTCGTCCTGCTGCGCGAAGAGCTCCATGCAGGGCATGGAGACGACGCGGGTGCCGATGCCCTCGGCCTGCAGCGCGTCGCGCGCGGCGAGCGCGATCTCGACCTCCGAGCCGGTGGCGATCAGGATCACCTGGCGCTTGCCCTCTGCCTCGGCGAGCACATAGGCGCCCTTCGAGGTCAGGTTGTTCGTCTTGTGCTCGCGGCGCACGGTCGGCAGGTTCTGACGGGTCAGCGACAGCACCGAAGGGGTGCCTTTCTGCGTCAGCGCCACTTCCCAGGCTTCCGCGGTCTCGACGGTGTCCGCGGGGCGGAACACCAGCGTGTTCGGCGTCGCGCGGCTGATTGCCAGGTGCTCGACCGGCTGGTGCGTCGGGCCATCCTCGCCGAGGCCGATGGAATCGTGGGTCATCACGAAGACCGTCGGGATCTGCATCAGCGCGGCGAGGCGCATCGCCGGGCGCGCGTAATCGGTGAAGGCCATGAAAGTGCCGCCATAGGGGCGCAGGCCGCCGTGCAGCGCCATGCCGTTCATCGCCGCGGCCATGCCGTGCTCGCGGATGCCCCAGTAGACGTAGCGGCCTTTGCGGCTATCCACGTCGAAGACACCGAGGTCACCGGTCTTGGTGTTGTTCGAGCCGGTGAGGTCGGCCGAGCCGCCCACGGTCTCGGGCATGATCGGGTTGACCACCTCGAGCACCATCTCCGAGCTTTTGCGGGTGGCGACCTTAGGCCCTTCTTCCGAGACCTGCTTCTTCAGCGCGCGGATCACCGCCGAGAGCTTCTTCGGCGCGTCGCCGTTTTGCTGGCGGGTGAATTCCTTCTGGCGGCTGTCCGACAGGGCGGCAAAGCGCTCTTCCCACTCGGCGCGATCGGCTGCGCCGCGGCTGCCGACCTCTTCCCACCAGCTCTTCACCTCGGCGGGCACTTCGAACGGGCCATAGGCCCAGCCCCAGTTCTCTTTCGCCGCGGTGTTCTGCTCGGCGTTGGTCAGCGCGCCGTGACCCTTGGAGGTGTCCTGCGCGGCGTGGCCAAGCGCGATATGCGTCTTGCAGGCGATCATCGTCGGCTGGGCACTCTTCTTTGCCGCGGTGATGGCCGCGTCGATCGCCTCGGGATCATGGCCGTCGATCTCGATGACTTCCCAGCCAGCCGAGCGGAAGCGGCCAACTTGGTCGGTCTTGTCCGACAGTTCGACCTTGCCGTCGATGGTGATGCCGTTGTTGTCCCAGAAGACCACGAGCTTGCCGAGGCTGTAGCGGCCGGCGAGGGTGATCGCCTCCTGGCTCACGCCCTCCATCAGGCAGCCGTCGCCGGCGATGACATAGGTGTGGTGATCCACGACCTTCTTGCCGAAGCGGGCACGCAGGATCTCTTCGCCCATGGCGAAGCCGACGGCGGTGGCGATGCCCTGGCCGAGCGGACCGGTGGTGGTCTCGATGGCGTCGGCGTGGAAGTTCTCGGGGTGGCCGGCGGTGCGGGCGCCCCACTGGCGGAAGTTCTTCACCTCATCGAGGGTGATCTGTTCGTCACCTGCGAGATAGAGCAGCGAATAAAGCAGCATCGAGCCATGGCCAGCCGAGAGGATGAACCGGTCGCGGTCCGCCCAGGTCGGGTTCTTGGCGTCGAACTTCAGGTGCTTGGAGTAAAGCACTGTGGCCACGTCGGCCATGCCGATGGGCATGCCGGAGTGGCCGGAATTTGCAGCCGTGACCGCGTCCAGCGTCAGCGCGCGGATGGCGCAGGCGCGGGTCCAGTGGTCGGGGTTCTTGGCTTTGAGTGCAGAAATGTCCACGGGGCTTTGTCCTCTTGCCGGAAGCCTGTCATCGGGCTCAATAGCAGCGCTACGGATAAGTTCAAGCGCAGTGGCCGGAACTTGTCATGCGCAGGATGAAGCACGCGCCCTAAGGCCTTGGAACATATGGCGCGCATTTTCCGGGCCCGCTTGTTATCCTTTCCCCGAACGGGGGCGCATTGATTCGCCTTTCCAGACTCTTTGGTATAGGTCGGCAACACCCGGATGCGGGCCGCCATGGGCGATGCCGCAAGGACGGCCCGAAAGGCACGCGGAACAGATGACACTCGGAAAGAGGCAAGGAATAAGGGACGCAGGATGAGCCAGATCGACGAGTTGCACTCCAGGATCACGCGCGCGCTCGACCGCATCTCGACGGGAGTCGAGGCGCTGGGGCCGGCACGGTCGGCCGCGGAGGGCGGCGCGGAGAGCGAGATTGCCACCGCCCTGGAAGAGGAGCGCATGGCCAACTCCCAGCTCGAGGAGCGGGTGCGGCAACTGCACGCGCAGCTGGAAAATCCGCCGGAAGGCGCTGCCGGAGCCGAGGCGCTGGCGGCACAGCTCGCCGAGCAGCAGGAGGCCCTTGCGGCGCTCGACGGCGAGTTGCAGCGGCTGCGCCAGGCCAATGACATGCTGATGCGGTCACAGACCGAGATGCGCGCCGCGCTCGAGGCGGGCATCGGCGAGCCGCATCTGGTCAACCAGGCCATGCTGGCCGAGCTCGACTCGCTGCGCGCCGCGCGCGGTGTCGAGGAAGCCGAGGCGCGGGCGCTGCTGGCGGGGCTGACCCCGGTGCTGGCCGCCGCGACCAATCCGGAGGAGCTGTGATGTCGCAGATCGAAGTCGAGATCCCGATCGGCGGCCGCCTCTTCGAGGTCGCCTGCCAGGAGGGCGAAGAGCAATATCTCCAGGCCGCCGCACGCATGCTGGACACCGAGGCGCAGGTGCTGGTCGGTCAGATCGGCCGCATGCCCGAGGCGCGCATGCTGCTGATGGCCGGGCTGATGCTGGCAGACAAGACCGCCGGCCTCGAGGATCGCCTGCGCGAGACCGAGGACCGGCTGCGCGAAGCGGAGGAGCGCATGGCCGCCATGGCCGCCGAGGTGCGCGCCTTGCGCGATGCCCCGCCGCCCGAGGCCGAGCGCGTCGAGGTGCCGGTGATCCCGCGCAGCCTGACCGAGGCCATGGCCGAGCTTGCCGCGCGCGCCGAGGCGCTGGCAGAGGCGGTCGAGGAAAAGAGCGCGTCCTGACCCGGTCTTCCGAGAGCAGTTGATCCGGGGCACGCTCCCGGTGCCGCCGTGACGGGGCGTGTTTGCTAGGCGAAGAAGCGCAAGGCGGCGGCCCATAGAAAAAGGGCGGGGAAATTCCCCGCCCTTCGCCATTCTTGGTGGTCCGAAATCAGCGCTTGAGGATCGAGCGGCCGGCGTATTCGGCGGCCTCGCCCAGCATTTCCTCGATGCGGATCAGCTGGTTGTACTTGGCGAGCCGGTCCGAGCGGGCCAGCGAGCCGGTCTTGATCTGGCCGCAGTTGGTGGCGACAGCGAGGTCGGCGATGGTGGCATCCTCGGTCTCGCCCGAGCGGTGCGACATCACGTTGGTGTAACGCGCGCGGTGAGCCATATCGACGGCCTTCAGCGTTTCGGACAGGGTGCCGATCTGGTTGACCTTCACCAGCATGGAGTTGGCCACGCCCTGCTCGATGCCCATGGCAAGGCGCTCGGGGTTGGTGACGAAGAGATCGTCGCCGACCAGCTGGACCGATGCGCCGAGTTTCTCGGTCAGCAGCTTCCAGCCTTCCCAGTCATCCTCGGCGCAGCCGTCCTCGATCGAGATGATCGGGTAGTCTTCGCAGAGCTTGGCAAGGTAGTCGACGTTCTCGGCGGAGCTGAGCGAGAGGCCTTCGCCCTTCATCTCATACTTGCCGTCCTTGAAGTATTCGGTCGAGGCGCAGTCGAGCGCGAGGTAGATGTCCTCGCCGGGCTTGTAGCCGGCCTTCTCGATGGATTTCAGGATGAAGTCGAGCGCGTCCTTGGTCGAGGCCAGCTCGGGCGCAAAGCCGCCCTCATCGCCAAGACCGGTCGACATGCCCGCCGCCGAGAGTTCCTTCTTCAGCGTGTGGAAGATCTCGGAGCCCATGCGCACGGCTTCGCCAATGCTGGTCGCCGAGACCGGCATGATCATGAATTCCTGGATGTCGATAGGGTTGTCGGCATGCTCGCCGCCATTGATGATGTTCATCATCGGTACCGGCAGGACGCGCGCCGAGGTGCCCCCGACGTAGCGATAGAGCGGCTGGCCGGTGAACTCTGCCGCCGCCTTGGCCACGGCGAGCGACACGCCGAGGATCGCGTTGGCGCCGAGCCGGCCCTTGTTGTCGGTGCCGTCGAGCTCGATCATCGCCATGTCGATGGCCTGCTGCTCGGTGGCGTCAAAGCCGACGATGGTTTCGGCGATCTCGCCGTTGACCGCCGCCACCGCCTCGAGCACGCCCTTGCCCATGTAGCGCGCCTTGTCGCCGTCGCGCTTTTCCACGGCCTCGTGCACGCCGGTCGAGGCGCCCGAGGGCACGGCGGCGCGGCCCATGGTGCCGTCTTCCAGCGTGACGTCGACTTCGACGGTGGGGTTGCCCCGGCTGTCGAGGATCTCGCGGGCGTGAATGTCGATGATGATGCTCATGGGTCCCTCGCAAAGGAATGGGTTCGCGATGAGCTATAGCAGGGGTTGGGCAGATGTAAACAATGACGGTAACGCTAACATAGCCTGTTCCCATGGGGTTGCGCTAACAACTCCATGGGCTTGCAGGATTGTTTTTGCCCCCGGGGAAATGGCCTCTAGGTTTTTGCTGCAGACGCATAGGCAATGATCAGCAGGAAAGGCCGCGAGAGGGGTGCCGAGGGGAGGACGGCGCCGCGCGGACGTGATGCATGGACGACGAACTCAGCCAGATCGGCCAGCAGGTGGCCGAGATCTCCGAGCTTGACCAGCTCGAACAGCAGGTGGCGAATTTTTCGGAGACGGTCGAGGCGATCATTCCGGTGTTGCCGGGTTGGGTGATGCCCACGGCGGTGCTGGGCGTTGCCTTTCTGGTCGGGGTGCTGGCCTTCCGGCTGGTCTTCGGCCTGCTGACGCGGATGGTGGAGAAGCGCGAGCTCTTCTGGCGCAGCCTCGTGTCGCGCACCCGCCGTCCGCTGCGCATGGGGCTCGTGGTGTTCTTCCTCGCGATCGGCGTGGCAGTGGCGCCGCTCGATGCGACGTGGCGCGACCTCGCGCAACATGCGCTGCTGATCGCCTTCATCGTGCTGGTGGCCTGGGTGGTGCACACCGCGCTGCACATCTGGACGACGGTGCGGCTTCGGAAATTCTCGCTCGATGCCGAGGACAACTTCCTGGCGCGCAAGCACGTCACGCAGAGCCGCATCCTGGTGCGTCTGACCGGCTGGCTGATCCTCATCGTCACCATTTCGGCGATCCTGATGACCTTTCCGGGGGTCCGCCAGTGGGGCGTGTCGCTTCTGGCCTCGGCGGGGGCGGCGGGCATCGTGGTGGGCTTTGCGTTCCAGCCGGTGCTGAAGAACCTGATCGCCGGCATCCAGCTTGCCATCACCCAGCCGATCCGCATCGACGACGCGGTGATCGTCGAAGGCGAATGGGGCTGGATCGAGGAGATCACCGGCACCTACGTGGTCATAAAGATCTGGGACTGGCGGCGGCTGATCGTGCCCTTGAGCTATTTCATCGAGCAGCCGTTCCAGAACTGGACGCGGGACGGATCGTCGCTGATCGGCGGGGTGCTGCTTTATCTCGACCATTGCGCCGACATCGGTCGGATCCGCGAAAAGATGACCGAGATCTGCCGTGAGAGCGAACTTTGGGACGGCAACGTGTGCCATCTGCAGGTGAACGACTTCCGCGAGCGTGTGATGGAGATCCGCATCCTCGCCTCGGCGCGCAACGCGCCGCGCACCTATGACCTGCGCTGCGAGATCCGCGAGAAGCTGATCACCTGGATCCAGCGCGAGATGCCCGAGGCGCTGCCGCGCACCCGCGAGACGGTCTCGGTGGACGCGGCCAACAGCGTCAGGGCGCCGGGGATCGAGGTCGTGGGGGGATGAGGCGAACGCCGGGGGCTCAGAGCCCCCGGGTGACGTCCCTCTGCCGGGCGCGGGCCAGACGGTGCTCGCGCACGAAGGTGTAGAGCCCGGCGGCGAGGATGAGTGCGGCGCCGGCGAAGGTCCAGCCGTCGGGGCGCTCGCCGAAGATCAGCATGCCAAGGCTCGCGGTAAAGATCAGCCGGGTGTAGCGGAAGGGCGAGACCGCCGCGACCTCGGCCATGCGCATGGCGTTGGTCACCGCGAGATAGCCGGCCGCGGTGACGGCCACGGCGGCCAGCATCGGCGCCACGGCGGGCAGGGTGAAGTCCGGGGCGCGGCCCGAGACGATCAGCAGCACGAGGCCCACGGGCGCGATCGACACCATGCCCCAGGCCGAGACGACGATCGAAGGCAGCGCGGCGGGCAACGTGCGGGTCACCAGATCCCGCGCGGCAAGGCCGATCACACCGACGACGGCGAAGATCTCCCAGCCGGTGAATTCCGCGCCGAAGGGGCGGATCACCATGAGCATGCCGACAAGACCGACACCTATCGCCGTCCAGCGGCGCCAGCCGACCGTCTCGCCAAGGAACAGCGCCGCGCCCAGTGTCACCGCCAGCGGCGCGGTCTGCATGATCGCCGCCATCACCGAGAGCGGGATGTAGGTCAGGCCGACGATCATCCCGAGCCCGCCGACCATTTCGAAGAGGTTGCGCAAAAGCACGCGCGGATGCAGCGCATCGGCGCGGCGCAGCGGCAGCTTCTTGAGCCGGGCGAGGATCAGGAAGACGCAGCAGCCGCCGAGCCCGATGGCCATCATGACCTGACCGGAGGGCGCCTGCAGCGTCGACAGCTTGATGAAGGCGTCGCTGAGAGCCAGCAACGCCATGCCAAGCACCATCAGGGCGATGGCGCGGAGGGTGTCCATGGTCGTGTCTTCCGATCAGGTGATGACGTCGGGCGCGTCGCGTCCGGTGCGTGTCTTGATGCCCGCGATGGCCTCGGCGGCGGCGATCACCGGCGCCAGGGCGACCTGCGGATCGAGCGCGAATTTCGCCGGGTCCGTCTCGACCTTCTCGAGGTAGACGCGCAGGGTCGCCCCCTCGGTCCCGGTGCCGGAGAGGCGCAGCACAAGCCGCGAGCCGCCCTCGAAGCCGATCTGCAGGCCCTGCTTCTCGGCGCGCGAGCCGTCGACCGGATCGTCATAGGCGAACTCCTCGGCCGAGGTGACCGTCATCCCCGCGACCTCGTTGCCCGGCAGCACGCCAAGCTGTTCGCGCACGTGATCCATCAGCCCGTTCGCCGCATCGCTGTCAACGCCCTCGTAGTCGTGGCGGGAGTAGTAGTTGCGGCCGTACTCCTGCCAGTGCGCCTCCATCAGCTCGGCGACCGAGCAGTGCTTCTTGGCCAGCACGTTGAGCCAGAAGAGCACCGCCCAGAGCCCGTCCTTCTCGCGCACGTGGTCCGAGCCGGTGCCGGCGCTTTCCTCGCCACAGAGCGTGGCGCGGCCGGCGTCGAGCAGGTTGCCGAAGAACTTCCAACCGGTGGGTGTGGCGTAGCAATCGATGCCGAGCCTCTCGGCGACCCGGTCCACCGCGCCCGAGGTCGGCATGGAGCGTGCGACGCCCTTTAGACCATCGGCATAGGCCGGAACCAGCGTGGCGTTGGCGGCCAGAACCGCGAGGCTGTCCGAGGGGGTGACGTAGCAGTGCTTGCCGACGATCATGTTACGGTCGCCGTCGCCATCCGAGGCGGCGCCGAAATCGGGCGCATGATCGCCCATCATCTCGTCCATGAGGGTCTTGGCCCAGATCGGGTTGGGATCCGGGTGGCCCTTGCCGAAATCGGGCAGCGGGATGGCGTTGATCACCGTGCCCGGACCGGCGCCGAGCTCTTCTTCAAGGATCATCCGCGCGTAGGGGCCGGTGACCGCGTGCATCGCGTCGAAGCGCATGGTGAACCCGGAGCGGAACAGCGCGTGGATCGCGTCGAAGTCGAAGATCTCCTTCATCAGCTCGGCATAATCTGCGACGGGATCGACGATCTCGATCTCCATATCGCCGAGCATGACGCTGCCGGTGCCAGCAAGGCCGACGTCCTGGCTGTCGAGGATGTGGAATTCCTTGATGGTCTTCGTCGCCTCGAAAATCTTGTCGGTGATGCTCTCGGGGGCAGGGCCGCCGTTGCCGGCGTTGTACTTCACGCCGAAGTCGCCCTCGGGGCCGCCGGGGTTGTGGCTGGCCGACAGGATGATGCCGCCATCGGCGCCGCGTTTGCGGATCAAGTGCGAGGCCGCCGGGGTCGAGAGCAGCGCGCGCTCGCCGACGATCACCTTCTTGGCGCCGCTGGCCGCGGCCATGCGCAGCACGACCTGCGCCGCCTGCGAATTGAAGTGCCGCCCGTCACCGCCGAGCACGAGGGTTTTCCCCTCGACCCCGCCGATGCCGTCCCAGATGCTTTGAATGAAATTCTCGAGATAGTGGTGGCTCTGGAAGACGGGTGTCTTCTTGCGCAGGCCGGACGTGCCCGGCTTCTGCCCCTCGATCGGCTCGGTGGGTACGGTACGGATATGCGTCATGAATGTCTCCTTCTGCCGGATGCTTCCATGATCCGGGCGGCATTGGCAAGAACGGGTGTATTTGCAATCTCTTGCGGACCGAAAGGCAGGCGCTGCCGCCAGTTGGGATATTCCCGGACGGTGCCCGGGAGGTTGGGCTGCACGTCGCTGTCCAGCAGGTCCTCGACCTGAACGGCGACCAGCCGGGAGCGGGTGGCGGCGAGAACGTGGAACATCGCCTCGGGTACTTCGGGGGAAAGATCGCCGCGGAATTGCCCGCTGAGCCAGTCGAAGCCCGCGATCTCGCGCCCGCGCCAGTCGCGCATGCCCTGCGCGTGCTCGGGCGGAGTGAGGCCGATGCGCTCGCGGATATCGATTTCGCGACCGGCGCGCCAGCCCTTCCAGGTGGGCAGATCGTGGGTGGTGAAACTGGCGATGACCGCCTCGTCGTAATCCTCGGGGCGCTTGAACTCGGGGGGATCGCCACGGTGTTCAAAGCAGGCGAGGCGACAGCCCAGCAGGCCGCTTTCGTCCATCGCGTGGTGCAGCCCGTCGGGGATAACGCCAAGGTCTTCGCCGATGATCACCCCGCCGCAGCGCGCCGCCTCGATGCGCGCGACGGCGAACATTGCCTCGCGGGGCATCTGCACGTAGGCGCCGGGCAGGCCGTCCGCGTCAGGCACCCAATAGGCACGCTCGAAGCCAATGATGTGGTCGATGCGCAGCATACCGCAGAAGCGGAGCTGCTGGCGGAGGGTGAGGGCGAGGGCTTCGAAGCCGGTCTCTTCCAGCACCACCGGGTTGAACGGCGCCAGACGCCAGTTCTGCCCCTGGGGCGCAAAGGCATCGGGCGGCGCGCCGAGGCTGGCGCCGGTGGCAAAGCTGGCGCGGTCGGTCCATGTCTCGGCGCCATGCGGGTGGGTGCCGACGGCGAGATCGAGGTAGAGCCCATGGGTCATGCCCGCGGCCTGCGCGCGGCGCTGCGCGGTGGTGACGGCGCCCTCGGCGGCATATTGCAGCCAGGCGTGGAAGCGGACCCGCTCGGCCAATTCGCGCGCGGCCTGCGCGACCTCGGGGCTGGCCGGATCCTGATACGGCGGCGCCCAGGCATCCCAATAGGCGCCCAGCTTTTCCGACAGCGCCTGGTGCAGGGCGAAACGTTGCAGCTCCGCGCCCTCGTGCCGCAGCCAGGCGTCGAAACCGGGGCCGGGCGGGGCGTTGTGGAACTCTGCCTCGAGCGCGGCGAGCCGGGCCGGGGTCTCGGTGGCGAAATCCACCAGAGGGCCGGGCGTGGCGGCTGTGTCGGTGGGCAGGTAGAGCGGCGAGAGCCGGCGGCGGTGCGACGGCGTGTAGGGGCTGAAGCCGCCGGCATCGGCGACGTGAAAGCCGGCGTGAATGGGGTTGATGCCGAGGAACCCCGCGCCCTGCGCAGCGGCGCCCTCGGCCACCACCGCGAGATCGTCGAAGCTGCCGATGCCGCCCTGCGCCGCGGGGCGCAGGCAGGCCAGCGGCACCATCAGCCCCCAATCGCGTTCGGGCAGCGGCAGGCGCGGCGGCGCGCTGAGCAGCCAGCAGGTCTCGCCGCGGGATTCGAGCCGGTGCCGCCCCAGCGGCAGGGCGGGCAGGCGGCCTTCGCCCTCGATCCCGCGGCCATCCTCGAGGGTGATCTGCCAGGCCCCGGGCACACCCAGAGAGGGCGGCTCGCCGTGGCTGCAGACGTGCCACTTGGGCAGGTCGCGCACGTTCAGCGGCGCGTCGCCGTCCAACCCCATGGCCGCAAGCAGCGCCGCCTTGGTCTCGGTCGGGGTGCTGTGCCACGCGCCGTAGAGGTCGCGGTATTCGCCGAGGATCCCGGCCTGTTCCGCGCGGGCGTCGAGCTCGCTCATCATGCCTCCTCTGCAAGCAAGAGCACCGAGTTCGCGGCGAGCGTCACGGTGCCGCCGAGACGCTGCGGGGCTGCCTCGGGGTCGGTGGTATCGATGTGGCGTACCCAGGAAAAGCCCTCGCCTGGGTGCGGCAGGGTTAGTTCCACCGCCTCGCCGGCGTTGAGAGCGATGTAGATCGCTTCCTCGCGCTGCTTGTAGAGCGGCGTGCCCGAGGCCATGCGGAACTCGGCGCAGAGCACCTTGAGATGGCCATTGGTCCAGTCGGCGCGGGTCATCTCCTGCCCGTCGGGACGCCACCAGAAGAGGTCCGGTACCCCGTCGATCCGTCGCGGGCGCGAGTGCAGGTAGCGGCGCTGGCGCAGGATCGGGTGGGCCTTGCGAAAGGCGATGAGCTTGCGCGTGAAGGCGTGGAAGGCGTCGTCGCGATGGTCCCAGTCTATCCAGCCGGTCTCATTGTCCTGGGCATAGGCGTTGTTGTTGCCGCCCTGCGAATTGCCGATCTCGTCGCCAGCGAGGATCATCGGTGTTCCCTGGCTGAGCAGCAGAGTCGCCATGAGGTTGCGGCGGCGCAGGGCGCGGGCGGCGGTGATCTCGGCATCGTCGGTCGGGCCTTCGACGCCCATATTGTCCGAGTGGTTCTCGCCGTGGCCGTCGCGGTTGTTCTCGCCGTTCGCCTCGTTGTGGCGGCGGGTGTAGGAGACCACGTCCATCAGGGTGAAGCCGTCATGGGCGGTGAGCAGGTTGACCGAGGCGGTGGCATTGCGCCCCGAATGGTCGAAGAGCCCGGCCGAGCCGGTGATCCGGTCGGCCATCACCGGCACATGTCCCAGATCGCCGCGCCAGAAGCGGCGCACGCCGTCGCGGTACTGGTCGTTCCATTCGCTGAACGGCGGCGGGTAGCCGCCGAGCTGGTAGCCGCCCGGGCCGATGTCCCAAGGTTCGGCGATCAGCTTCTTGGCGGCCAGCACCGGGTCCTGGCGCAGCGCCTTGAAGAAGGCGGAGTTGCGATCGAAGCCCTCCGGCGTGCGGCCCAGCGTCGAGCACAGATCGAAACGAAACCCGTCAACGCCCATGGTGGTGGCCCAGTAGCGCAGGCTGTCCATCACCATGCGCAGCACCATCGGATGGTCCAAGTTGAGCGTATTGCCGGTCCCGGTGTCGTTGATGTAGGTCCGCTTGTCCTCGGGGAGCCGGTAGTAGCTGGCATTGTCGAGCCCGCGGAAGCTGAGTGTCGGCCCGTGTTCATCGCCCTCGCAGCTATGGTTGTAGACGACGTCGAGGATGACTTCGATCCCGGCGGCGTGGAGCCGGGCAACCATGTGCTGGAACTCCCAGAGCGCGTCCTGCGTGAGGTAGCGCGGATCGGGGGCGAAGAAGCCGAGCGTCTGGTAGCCCCAATAGTTCTTCAGCCCCTTGTCGACGAGAAACCTGTCGTTGAGGAAGCTCTGCACAGGCAAGAGCTCGATGGCGGTGATCCCGAGGTCGGTCAGATAGTCGAGCACCGGGTCCGAGGCGATGCCGAGAAAGCTGCCCGGGTGCTCGGCGCCGGGAAAGCGCTGCGTGAGACCCTTCACGTGGGCCTCGTAGATGACGCTCTTGGCAAGCCGGGTCTCGGGGGGCTTGGTATCGCCCCAGTCGAAGCTGGTGTCCACCACCACGCCCTTGGGCATGAAGGGCGCGCTGTCGATGGTATTGCGCGTCTGCGTGCCGCCGTAGAGCGCGTCGTTCCACAGCGGGTGGCCGGTGATGCGGCGGGCGTAGGGGTCGAGCAGCAGCTTGTGGGGATTGAAACGGTGCCCCTGCCGCGGCTGGAACGGTCCCTCGACGCGCAAGCCGTAGTGCTGGCCCGGGGTGAGGCCGGGCACCCGCCCGTGCCAGACGTCGCCATCGCGCTCGGGCAGGGGGAGCCGGTGGGTTTCCGTGCCATCCTCGTCGAAGAGACAGAGCGTGACGGCCTCGGCATGGGCCGAGAAAACCGCGAAATTCACGCCATCGCCATCAAATGTCGCGCCGAGCGGGCTGGCGGACCCCGCGAGGATGACCGGCTCGCTCATCTATGCCTCATAAAGACTTGGCCTTGACCATGTCTTGGTAGAGCGCCGCGTATTTCGCTGCCGAATGGGTCCAGCTTACGGGCGAGGCCATCGCGTTGGTCATCATGCGTGTCCAGGTTTCCTTGTCCTGGTACAGAGTTATAAGCCGCATCATCGCTTGGGCCAGAGCCTGGGCGGTCACCGGGTGGAATTGCAGGCCGGTTGCACAGCCTGCTGCCAATCCAGCAGGCGATGCGTTGATCACCGTGTCCGCCAGACCTCCGGTGAGCGCCACCAGGGGCAGGGTTCCGTAGCGCAGGCCGTAAAGCTGGGTCAGCCCGCAGGGCTCGAAGCGCGAGGGCACGAGAATCGCATCGCCCCCCGCCATCAGCCGATGCGCGAATTCCTCGTCGTAGCCGATGCGCACCGCGACGCCGGGGTGCTTTTGCGCCTTGCGCTGGAAGGCCTCTTCCAGCCCCGGGTTGCCCGACCCGAGGAGCGCCAGCTGGCCGCCGCGATCGAGCAGCGCGGGCAGGGCCTGGAGCAGGATATCGAGCCCCTTTTGTTCGGTCATCCGCGAGATCACCACGCAAAGCGGGCCGGGCCAGTCGTCCGGCAGGTCCAGCTCCTTGCGCAGCGCGGCCTTGTGCTCGGCCTTCTCGGCGATGGTCTTGTAGGGCGGGGTCCAGAGCGCTTCGTCGATGCCATTGAGGATGCCGACCATATCCTCCTGCCGCTCGCGCAGCACGCCCTCGAGCCCCATGCCGAAGTCCTTGGTCATCAGCTCGGCAGCATAGGTGGGCGAGACGGTCGAGAGCTTGTCGGCATAGACAAGCCCCGCCTTCAGCGCCGAGACGCTGTCCCAGAACTCGTAGCCGCGCTGGTGAAAGCCGGTGCGCGGCAGGCCCAGCGTGCCGATGCGCGACGCCGGCGCCATGCCCTGGAAGGCGATGTTGTGGATGGTCATCAAGGTCGAGACCCGGCCCGCGGCGCCCAGCTCGCGCAGGTAGAGCGGCACGAAGCCCGCCTGCCAGTCGTGGCAGTGCAGGATCTGCGGCCGCCAGCCCTCGATCCCGTCGGCGCCGATCATCGCGGCCACCGAAGAGAGCGCGGCGAAGCGCTCGGGGTTGTCGCGCCAGTCATGGCCGTGCGCGTCCATGTAGGGACCGCCGTCCCGGTCAAAGAGATGCGGCGCCTCGAGCACGTAGAGCAGCTGATCCCCGAGCGGCGCTTTCAGCACGCGCGCAGGCCCACCGAAGAGATCGTCGTAGTCCGCTGCCACTTCCTGCGTTGGCAGCTTGGCGATGACTTGCCGGTAGCCCGGCAGCAGCACCCGCATGTCGACCCCGTGCACCGACAGCGCGCCGGGCAGGGCGCCGACCACGTCGGCAAGCCCCCCGGTCTTGATCAGCGGCACACATTCCGAGGCGACAGACAGGACTTTTGTCATTTGGCGGCTTCCCTCCGGTCGAGCATTCCTTGCGTGATCAGCGTCACGCCGCCTGGCGTGACACGGAACCACTTTGCGTCTTCCTCCGGATCCTCGCCGACCACAAGCCCCTCGGGAATATGCACGCCGCGATTGACCACGGTGTTGGTCAGCCGGACATGACGCGAGACGTGGACATTGGGCAGAAGTACCACACGTTCGAGTGCCGAATATGAATTCGTGTGCACCTTGGTGAACAGCAGCGACTCGCGAATCTCCGTGCCCGAGATGATGCAGCCGCCGGCAATGAGCGAGCTGACGGCCGATCCGCGGCGGTCTTCCTCGTCGTGGATGAACTTGGCGGGGGGGACGACCTCGGCATAGGTCCAGATCGGCCAATCGGTATCCCAGAGATCGAGCTCGGGGTCGAAGTTGGTCAGGTCGATATTGGCCCGCCAGAAGGCATCAATGGTGCCGACGTCGCGCCAGTAGGCGGGCTTGCCGGCCTCGCGCACGCAGCTGTCCTCGAAGCGGTGCGCCTGCGCGCCGCCCGCGGCGACGATCTCGGGGATCATGTCGTTGCCGAAGTCGTGGCTCGAGCTTTCCGAGCCCAGGTCCTCCACCAGCTTGCCGCGCAGGTACTTCCAGTCAAAGACGTAGATGCCCATGCTGACCAGCGTCTTCTCGGGATCGTCGGGCAGGCCCGGCGGGTCCTTGGGTTTTTCGAGGAACGAGGTGATCCGGTCGCTCTCGTCCACCGCCATGCAGCCAAAGGCGCTGGCCTCGGACCGGTCCACGGTCAGGCAGCCCACGGTCACCTGCGCGCCGCTCTCGACGTGCTGCTCGAGCATTTCCTCGTAGTCCATCTTGTAGATGTGGTCGCCCGCGAGGATGACTATATAGTCGATGTCGTAGCTGTCGATGATGTCGATGTTCTGGGCCACCGCGTCCACGGTGCCGCGGTACCAGGTCTGCTCGTTGTAGCGCTGCGAGGCGGGCAGGATATCGAGGAACTCATTGCGCTCGGCGCGAAAGAAGTTCCAGCCGCGCTGGCAGTGTCGGATGAGGCTGTGCGCCTTGTACTGCGTGGCCAGCGCGATCTTGCGGATGCCGGAGTTGAGCGCGTTGGAGAGGGCGAAGTCGATGATCCGGGCCTTGCCGCCAAAATAGACAGCCGGCTTCACGCGAAAATTCGTCAACTCGTGCAGGCGCGAGCCGCGGCCCCCCGCGAGCACGAAGGCCATGCTGCGGCTCGCGAGCCTCTGGGAACGTCGGGGCATTCGTCTCCTCCTTTACTTAAATGCGATGTATCGGGCACGGCCGCGACACGGGTATGAATGCGTCAGCTGTCTTCGCGAACGAGGAAGATCGCCGAAAGCGGCGGCAGGAAAAGCTCGGCCGAGGCGGGATAGCCGTGGCTGGGCTCGTCGTCGGCGCTGACGCGGCCGAAATTCCCGCGATTGCCTCCGCCGTAGATGCCTGCATCGGTGTTCAGCGCCTCGCGCCAGACGCCGGTGTCGGGCAGGCCGATGCGGTACCGCGGCTGCTCGGCAGGCGTGAAATTGCAGACCACCGCCACCTCGGGTTCGTCCGACCGGCCACGTCGGATCCACGAGAAGACCGAGTTTCCGGTGTCGCCTCCGGCGATCCAGGCAAAGCCCTCTTCCTCGCAGTCCTTGGCGTGCAGGGCTGGTGTCTCGCAATAGAGTGCGTTGAGATCTCGGATCAGGCGCTGGATGCCGGCGTGCTGGGGATCGTCGAGGCAGGCCCAGTCGATCTCGGCATCGTGGTTCCACTCGTGCGCCTGCGCGAACTCCTGCCCCATGAACAGCAGCTTCTTGCCCGGGTGGCCCCACATGAAGCCATAGTAGGCGCGTAGGTTGGCGAACTTCTCCCACTGGTTGCCCGGCATCTTGCCCAGCATCGAGCCCTTGCCGTGCACCACCTCGTCGTGGCTGATCGGCAGGATGAAGTTCTCGGAAAAGGCGTAGACCAGCCCGAAAGTCATCTGGTGGTGGTGGTAGCTGCGGTAGATGGGGTCCTTGCGGATGTAATCGAGCGTGTCGTTCATCCAGCCCATGTTCCACTTGAAGCCGAAGCCCAGACCGTCCTGATCCACCGGCGACGACACGCCCGGGTAGGCGGTGCTTTCCTCGGCAACGTTCATGATCCCGGGGTGCTGGCCGTAGCACTCGGTGTTCATCCGGCGCAGCATCGCGATCGCCTCGTAGTTCTCGCGGCCGCCGTCCTTGTTGGGCACCCATTGGTCCGCGGGGCGGGAATAATCGCGGTAAAGCATCGAGGCGACCGCATCCACCCGCAGCCCGTCGGCATGGTACTCCTCGAGCCAGTAGAGCGCGTTGGCGGTCAGGTAGTTGGCCACCTCGGCGCGGCCGTAGTTGTAGATCAGCGTGTTCCAGTCGTGGTGGAAGCCCTCCTTGGGGTCGGCGTGCTCGTAGAGCGCGGTGCCGTCGAAGCGCCCAAGGCCATGCGCGTCGGTGGGGAAGTGGCCCGGCACCCAGTCGAGGATCACCCCGATCCCGGCGCGGTGCGCGGCATTCACCAGGTCGCGGAACTCGTGGGGCAACCCGTGGCGGATGGTCGGGGCGAACATGCCGATGGGCTGGTAACCCCAGGAGCCGTCAAACGGGTATTCGCTGATCGGCATCAGTTCGATGTGCGTGAAGCCCATATCGGCGACGTAGTCGACCAGCTCTTCGGCGGCCTCGATGTAAGAGATCGGCCGGCCCCAATCCTTTCGCCGCCACGAAGGAAGGTGGACCTCGTAGATCGAGATCGGCGCGGAGCGGCTCTGCGCCTCGGCCCGGGTCTCGAACCACGCATCGTCCGTCCAGCCGTAGCCCGTGATGTCGCGCACGATCGAGGCATTGGCGGGCGGGTGTTCGGAGCCGAAGCCGATGGGATCGGCCTTGCGCGGCTGCACGGTCCCGTCGGGGCCCACGATCTCGTAGCGGTAGAAGGCCCCGTCGCCGACATTTGGCACGAAGATTTCCCACACGCCGGTAGCGCCCCGGCGGCGCATGGGATTGCGCAGCCCGTCCCACCAGTTGAAATCGCCCACGACCGAGACGCGCTTGGCATTCGGTGCCCAGACAGCGAAATGGGTGCCCGCCACGCCTTCGTGGGTCATCACATGGGCGCCGAGCGCCTCCCAGAGCCGCTGGTGACTGCCTTCGCCCAGCAGGTACTCGTCGATCTCGCCGAGCACCGGGCCGAAGCGGTAGGGGTCTTCGCGCTGGTAGACCCGCGGCTCGCCGTCCTCGCCGTGGTCTTCGCCGAGGAGCATATAGGCCATGTCGCCCGGCACCGGGCCTCGGAAGAAGCCCGGTACATTGGTCGGCTCGAGCGGGTGGCGCACGCCCCTGACCAGGGCCCACATGCGGTCGGCGCCGGGGTCGTAGGTGGTGACGTATCGTGCGCCGTCCTGCTCGTGCGGACCAAGGACGGCAAAGGGATCGTCGTGATGGCCCCGCAGCAGCCGCAGCAGGGCAGTGTCGAGGGATGTGGACGCGGTGCTCATGACGTGACTGTAGTCGGATCCGCGCATCTGGCAATGATCTCAGGCATCGGGAACTCGTAAGATTCCTTTCGCTCAGAGAAGACTTGCCGCGCCCCAGATGTCGTTCATGTAGCCGCGGATCGTCCTGTCGGAAGAGAACCAGCCCGAGCGCGCGGTGTTCAGCGCCGCCATCTTCGCCCAGGCCCGGCTGTCCTTGAAGGCCGCGTCCACCTCGCGTTGCGCGCGCCAGTAGTCGGTGAAATCCGAGCAGACGAGGAAGTAGTCGGCGCCTTCGAGATTGGCGGTGATGCCATGATAGCGGTCGGGCTCGCCGGGCGAGAAACGCCCGTCGCGGATCAGATCGAGCGCGCGCTTGAGGCGCGGATCGGCCTGCACCGCCTGCCAGGCGTGGCCCTCGACCTTGCGGCGCTCCATCACCTCTTCGGCGGTCATACCGAAGAGGAAGAAGTTCTCGGCCCCCACATGCGCGCGGATCTCGACGTTGGCGCCGTCGAGCGTGCCGACGGTCGGCGCGCCGTTCAGCGCGAACTTCATGTTGCCGGTGCCCGAGGCTTCCTTGCCCGCGGTCGAGATCTGTTCCGAAAGATCCGCAGCGGGGATCATCCGCTCTGCGAGGCTGACGTTGTAGTTCGGCAAGAAGGCGATCTTGAGATAGGGCGCGGTCACCGGATCGGCATTGATCACCGCGGCGGCGTCGTTGATCAGCCGGATGATGTCCTTGGCAAAGAAATAGCCCGGCGCGGCCTTGCCGCCGAAGAGCTTGAGGCGCGGCGTCCAGTCGGCATTGGGGTTGTCGCGGATCTCGGCCCAATAGGCGATGGTCTCGAGGATGTTGAGGTGCTGGCGCTTGTACTCGTGCAACCGCTTGATCTGCACGTCAAAGAGCATTTCGGGGTCGACGTGAAGCCCGTACCCCTCGGCCATCCAGGTCGACAGCTCTGCCTTGTTGTCGCGCTTGACCTTCGCGTAGCGGTCGAGCCAGCCGCTGTCCTCGATGAAGGGCTCGAGCTTTTCGAGCTGTTCGAGATCATCGACCCAATCCTCGCCGATCGCCTCGGTGATCAGCCCGGCAAGGCGCGGGTTGCAACCGAGCAGCCAGCGCCGCGGGGTGACGCCGTTGGTTTCGTTGACGATGCGGTTCGGATGCAGGGTGTGCAGCTCTTCGAAGACCGTGGTCTTCATCAGCTCGGTGTGCAGCGCCGAGACGCCGTTGACGTGATGCGCCATGACAAAGCTGAGCTGGCCCATCTTCACCTGGTGGTCGGCCCGCATGGAGTTCAGCCGCGACGGGTTCTGCTTGGCGTGGGTGCTGTCGATCTGATCGATCAGCTCGATATGGCGCGGCAGTAGCCGACCGAAGAGCGACTCGTCCCAGGTCTCCAGCGCTTCGGGCAGAAGCGTGTGGTTGGTGTAGCTCAGGCAGCCACGGGCGATCTCCATCGACTCCTCGAAGGACAGGCCGCGCTCGTCATGCAGCACCCGGATCAGCTCGGGGCCGGCGATGGCCGGGTGGGTGTCGTTGAGCTGGATCGCCACCTTGGAGGGCAGCTTGCGCAGGTCGCCGAACTGGTTGTTGAAGCGGCGCAGGATGTCGCGCAGGGCGGCGGCGGTCAGAAAGTACTCCTGCTTGAGCCGCAGCTCCTTGCCCTGCTCGGTGGTGTCATCGGGATAGAGCACGCGAGAGATGGTGCGCGCCAGCGCCTCGGGCTGGGCCGCGCCGGCAAAATCGCCGTGGTTGAACCGGTCGAGGTCGAAGGGGTGGATGGCCCGGCCCGACCAGAGCCGCAGCGTGTTGGCCCAGCGGCCCTTCCAGCCGACAACCGGTGTGTCGAAGGCTTCGGCCTCGACCACTTCGCCGGGATACCAGCGCACGGTCTCGCCGCGCTTGTCGACATGGCCGCCGAAGCCGATGCGGTAGCGCACCTCGGGGCGTTCGAATTCCCAGGCGTGTCGCTGTTCGAGCCAGAGCTCGGGCTGCTCGACCTGGCGCCCGTCGACAAAGCTCTGGCGAAAGAGCCCGTGTTCGTAGCGGATGCCGTAGCCGTGCGCCGGACAGCCGACCGTCGAGAGGCTCTCGAGGAAGCAGGCGGCCAGGCGCCCGAGGCCACCGTTGCCGAGCGCCGCGTCGGGCTCGTCGGCCAGCACCATCGCGTAATCCTTGCCGAATTCCTCGAGCACGGCCTTGGCTTCCTCGACCAGCTCGAGGTTGACGATCCCGTCCTCGAGCAGCCGGCCGATGAGGAATTCCATCGACAGGTAGTAGACCCGCTTTGCCTCCGAGTCGTAGGTCTTGCCGGTTGCCGCGATCCAGGCATCGGTGATCCGGTCGCGCACCGCGTAGCTCAGCGCCATGCGCCAGTCCTCGAGGATCGCGTGCTCGGGATCCTTGCCGAAGGAGTAGCGAAGGTGCTGGAGGATGGACTCGCGCAGGGAGGCGGATTGGCTCATGGGTAAGGCACTCGCTTTTGGAAAAGACGAAGGGTTGCGCCGGTCGACCTAGGGCGTCTGCACGATTGATGAACAGTTTTTGTTACACAAAGGCAACCGCCTTGAAGATTGCGCCGAGATTTACGGCAATTCGCTCAAGTGGCAGGCACAACCTGTGAGCGCCGCATAATCGTCGGTCACAAGGCTCACCGGGAACTGCGTCATGAACTCGGCGAAGCGCCCACGGTCGCAAAACGCCTGCTCGAAAGCGCCGGAGGTCAGGTAGGGACCGAAGTGCCGCGCCACGCCGCCGATCAAATAGATGCCGCCGAAGGGCAGGGTGGTGAGTGCAAGGTTGGAACACACCCGGCCCATCATCCGCACGAAGACCTCGATGGCCCGCAAGGCACGCTCATCCGTGCCGGCTTGCGCCGCCGCCATGATCTGCTGCGCCTCCAGCGGCTCCCCTGCGCCGTCCTCGTCGCAGAGCCAGGCGTAGACGCGCTCGAAGCCGCGGCCCGACAGGATGTGCTCGACGCTCGGCCCCTGGTGCTTGCGCTCGATGTAGCGCAGCAGGCGCATCTCGTCGTCGGTCTGTACCGGGATGGCCACGTGGCCCGCTTCCGACGGCGGCACCAGGGTCCGCTCGCCGAGCCGGAACACCGGGGCGGCGTTCATCCCGGTGCCGATGCCGACGACCAGCCGCGCCGCCTGCGGGCTGGCGGGCAGCCCGGGCAGGATCGGGGTGAGGCAGTCCTCGGCGATATGTCCGAGCGCATGGCCCTGCGCCTGCAGATCGTTGAGCACCGAAATGGTCTCGGCGCCTGTGGCCTCTGCAAGCGTCGGGCGATCGATTTCCCAGTCGATGTTGGTCAGGCGCCCCGCGCCGTCGCGCACCGGGCCGGCCACCGCGACGCAGGCGGCGTCGACCGTTGCGCCCTTTTCGGCAAGGTAATGCTTCAGGACAGCACCGATCCCGTCGTTCTCGGCATTGCGGTAGCGCATCACCGATCCTTCGATCAGCCTGCTGCCTTCGCAAAGCGCCACCCGGGTGTTGGTGCCGCCGATATCCGCCAGAACTGCCGTGCCGCCGCTGCTCATGATGCCTTACTCCGTTAGCGCTCTCGCCAGCGCGTGGTAAGAGGCTTTGGGCGTACGTTCAAGGGTGTCGAAGTCCACGTGGACCAGCCCGAAGCGTTTTTCGTAGCCGAGGCTCCATTCGTAATTGTCAAGCAGCGACCAGACAAAATAGCCCTTCACCGGCGCGCCGCCCGCGATGGCCTTGCGGACCTCGGCAAGATGGTCGTCGAGATAGGCGATGCGGTCCTGATCGTCCACGCCGCCGTCCACCAGGGGATCGGGCGCGGCCATGCCGTTCTCGGTGACGTACAGCGGGATGTCGCCGGTGTATTCAGTCGCCATCCGTGTGAGGAACTGCGACAGGCCCTGCGGGTAGATCTCCCAGTCCATGAAGGTCTTGGGCAGCGGTCCTTCGACCTCTTCCAGCGAAGGCCAGGCCCCCTTGGTGGGGGCGATCACCTTGCGCGTGTAGTAATTCAGCCCGCACCAGTCGAGTTTCTGCGTGATCAGCCCGAAATCATCCTGCCAATTCGCGGGCATGTGCGGCTCGAGGCCATCGAGCACGATCTGCGGGTATTCGCCCTTGAACACGCCGCCGGTGAACCAGCGGTTGTAGATGCCATCGTAGAGTTCGGCGGCATGGCGGGCGTCGGGGGTGTCATTGGCGGGGCTCGACCATTCCATGTTGAAGACCCCGCCGAGGTTTTGCATGCCAAGCCCGCGCATCACCTCGATGGCGCGGCCATGGGCGAGCAGGACGTGGTGCATGGCACGGGCGGTGGCGCGGATGTCGCGCAGGCCGGGCGCGTGGAACCCCATGAAGTGCGACAGCCAGGCGACGCACCAGGGCTCGTTGATCGGCGCGACCGAATACATGCGGTCGCCGATGCGCCTCATCAGCACCTCGGTGAAATCGCCGAACCAGCTTGCCACGTCCCGGTTGCGCCAACCCCCAAGATCGGCGAGCGGCGAAGGCAGCTCCCAGTGGTAGAGCGTGGCGCAGGGCTTGATGCCGCGCTCGAGCATGGCGTCGGTGAGCCGGTCGTAGAAGTCGAGCCCCTCTTGGTTCACCTGTCCGCGCCCCTCGGGAAGCACCCGTGCCCAGCTCGTGGAAAAGCGGTAGGCATCGAGCCCTGCGGCCCTCACCAGGTCGAGATCCTCCTCGTAGCGGTGGTAATGATCGCAGGCCCGGTCGCCGTTCTCGGCGCGCACGACATTGCCGGGGGTGGCGGCGAAATCGTCCCAGTGGGTGCGGCCAGCGCCGCCAAAGGCATGGCCCTCGATCTGGTAGCTGGAGGTGGCGACGCCGAAGAGGAAATCCTCGGGAAAATCCTTCCGGGTGAACTGCATGGGTTGTCCTTGTCGATTCGAGGGAAAGGGGGGCTGAGGCTTGGAGAGGCCCGGTGGTTAGCGGGTGTCTTGCGGCGCGGGGCCGGTGGAGCCACCGATGATCAGCTGCGCCTCGAGCAGGCGGGACTGCGCCGGACTCTCCGGATCGGCGATATGCGCCAGCAGCATCGCCGCGGCGATCCGCCCGGCCTCATAGACCGAGGAACGCGTGGCGGTGAAGATCGGCACATCCGGCCCGTTGCGCAGGAAGCTCAGATCGTCGTCATGGGTGATCACCGAGATGTCGCGGCCCATCTCCAGCCCGGCGGCATGGATGGCGCGGCGGATGCCGATGGCGGCAATGACGGACGAGGTGATCATCGCCGTGGGCCGGTCGGGCAGGGCGAGCATGCGCGCGGCGCTCTCGAAGCCGTAGCTCTCGGTCATCTCGCCAGCGCTCAAGTGGCGGGGATCGACGGCCACGCCTCGCCCGGCCATCGCCTGTTCGAAGCCGACGCGGCGACGGTAGGCGAAATCCATGAACTCGAGCCCGTTGATCAAGGCGATCCGGCGATGGCCGAGGTCCAGCAGGAAGTCGGTGGCACGCTGGAAGGCATGGGTGTTGTTCATGTCGACCCAGCTGTAGGGCATGTCGAGATCGGTGGCGCGGCCATGCACCACGAAGGGCAGGCCAAGCTGCCGCAGGAAGGGGATCCGCCCGTCCTTCATCGAGGGACCATGCACGATGATCCCGTCGACATTGCCCTTGGCCTTG
The DNA here is from genome assembly GCF_010499845.1 of Salipiger sp. PrR007. Lineage (NCBI taxonomy): Bacteria > Pseudomonadati > Pseudomonadota > Alphaproteobacteria > Rhodobacterales > Roseobacteraceae > Salipiger > Salipiger sp. PrR007. The sequence continues at coordinate 62,712 of NZ_JAAGOZ010000016.1, forward strand.
AGCCTCCGGTAGTTCTCTTCCTCGTCGCGATCGCCGGTCATCGACAGGGTCATGTCGTATCCGGCCTTGACGTATTCATCCGATGCGCCAGCTATGAAATCACCGAACACCGGGTTCATCATCTGGTGCTGGTGCGAGAAGGGGATGACATGGCCGATGGTCATGGCCCGCCCCGTCGCCAGCCCCTTGGCCCGTGCATTCGGGGCATAGTTGAGCGCCTGCGCCGCCTCCATGACGCGCTTGCGGGTCTGCTCGTTGACCTCCGGGTAGCCGTTGAGCGCGCGACTCACGGTGGTTTGCGAGAGATTCAGATGCGCGGCCAGTTGCTTGAGGTTCATCAGCGGTCTTCCAAAGCGCTTCGGTACCTTCCGACAGTAACGGCAAAACGGGGCGGTCGGGAAGACCCTTTGCAAAACGCCTAGATTAGCTGCAGTGCGGCATGTAATTTCCGATCACCTAGGCCATTGCATGATTGACAACAGGGGGGCAAACGCGTGAGGCTGCTCGTGGCTCAAAGCGCTTTGGGGTGAGGAGTGTCCCTAGCGCGTCCGAATTGACCACATCTCTCGCGGCCCTGGGTGCCGTGACAACACGGGAGGACTTTGACGACATGACCAAGCGAAACACACCCGTTCGCGGCACGCGCGCCATTCTCGGCTCGGTGGCGGCGCTGGCGCTCTGCGCGGGCGCAGCCCAGGCCGAGATGGTGTTCACCCCCGGCGAGGGCGATTTCAACTGGGACAGCCTCGACGCCTTCGCGGCCGAGCATGACCTGTCGGGCCAGACCCTGAGCATCTTCGGCCCCTGGCGCGGTGACGACCAGCAACTGGTCGAGACGGTGCTGGCCTATTTCGAGCAGGCCACCGGCGCCGACGTCAGCTATTCCTCGTCCGAGACCTACGAGCAGCAGATCGTCATCGACACCGAGGCGGGCAGCCCGCCCAACATCGCGATCCTGCCGCAGCCCGGCCTGATCGCCGACCTGGTGAAAAAGGGCTACGTCACCCCGCTTGGCGACGAGACCGCCGACTGGCTGCGCGAGAATTACGCCGCCGGCGACAGCTGGGTGAGCCTCGGCTCCTTCGAGGGCAAGGACGGCAAGCAGCTCTACGCCTTCCCCTACAAGATCGACGTGAAGTCGCTGGTTTTCTACGTCCCCGAGAACTTCGAGGATGCGGGCTACGAGGTTCCCGAGACCATGGAGGACCTCAAGGCCCTGACCGAGCAGATCGCCGAGGAGGGCGAAACGCCCTGGTGCATCGGTCTGGGCTCGGGTGGGGCGACCGGCTGGCCGGCGACCGACTGGGTCGAGGATATGATGCTGCGCGTGCAGCCGCCCGAGGTCTACGACCAATGGGTGACCAATGAGGTCAAGTTCGACGATCCCAAGGTGATCGAGGCGATCGAGGAATTCGGCTGGTTCGCCAAGAACGACGCCTTCGTCAATGGCGGCGCCGGCGCAGTGGCCACCACCGACTTCCGCGAAAGCCCGGCGGGTCTCTTCGCCTCGCCGCCACAATGCTACATGCATCACCAGGCCAGCTTCATCCCAACCTTCTTCCCCGAAGGCACCGAGATGGGCGTGGACGCGGATTTCTTCTACATGCCCGCCTATGCCGAGAAGGACCTCGGCCAGCCGGTGCTGGGTGCGGGCACGCTGGCGTTCATCACCAAGGACAGTGACGCATCGCGCGCCTTCATCGAGTTCCTGCAGACCCCCATCGCGCATGAGATCTGGATGGCGCAGTCGGGCTTCCTGACCCCCTACAAGGAAGCGAACGCAGAGCTCTACGGCAGCCCGCCGCTGAAGAAGATGGGCGAGATCCTTCTGGACGCGACCACCTTCCGCTTCGACGCCTCGGATCTCATGCCCGGCGCCGTCGGCGCAGGCAGCTTCTGGACCGGGATGGTCGATTACGTCGGCGGCAGGTCGGCCGAGGACGTGGCGACCGCGATCCAGAAAAGCTGGGACGCGAACAAGTAACTCGGGGTAAACTCGACGCGGGGCGCCGCTCTTAATAGGGAAGATGCGGCGCCCCGAACGACTGCAAGCGACGGGGAGGACGTCATGCATCCGGCACTTCAGGCCGTATTGACCATCGTGATCGGGCTCGGCGGCTGCATCGGCTATTTCTGGCTATCGAACCAGCTGATCGACAAGGTTCTCTTCCCCGCCCGCGGCCCCAACATCGGCCGCAACATCCGCCGCGCCGAGATGATCCGGCCCTGGCTTTTTCTCTTTCCCGCGATCTTCGCGCTTGGGCTCTACCTGGCCTATCCCGTAGTGGCGACCTTCTGGCTGTCGCTGACCGACCGCAACCAGGGGGGCGCCTTCGTCGGGCTCGCCAACTACCAGCAGATGCTGCGCGAGGCGAAATTCTGGGAGGCGATCCGCAACAACATGCTCTGGCTGATCGTGGTGCCCGCTGCTTCGACCGGTTTCGGCCTGCTGGCGGCGCAGCTCACCGACCGCATTCGCTGGGGCAATCTCGCCAAGTCCTTGATCTTCATGCCGATGGCGATTTCCTTCGTCGGCGCCTCGGTGATCTGGAAGCTGGTCTATGATTTCCGCCCGATCGGGCAGGAGCAGATCGGTATCCTCAACGCGGTCTGGGTCTGGCTCGGCGGCGAGCCGCAGACCTGGCTGACCATCACCCCTTGGAACAATTTCCTGCTGATGGTGGTGCTGATCTGGATCCAGACCGGCTTTGCCATGGTGATCCTCGGCGCAGCGCTGCGCGGCATTCCCGAGGAGACGGTCGAGGCGGCCATCGTCGATGGTGCGAACCCGTTCCAGATCTTCTTCAAAATCAAGGTGCCGCAGATTCGCTCAACCATTGTCGTGGTGTGGACCACGATCACCCTCGTGGTGCTCAAGGTCTTTGACATCGTGCTCGCCATGACCAATGGCCAGTGGCAGACGCAGGTTCTGGCCAACTACATGTATGACAAGCTTTTCCGCGCCTTCGACTGGGGCGTCGGCTCGGCCGCGGCGATGGTGATCATGCTGCTGGTCTCGCCGATCCTGGTGTGGAACGTGATCAACGCGCGCCGCGAGACGCGCTGAGGAGGGCGGAACATGGAAGGCATGGCAGGACAGAAATCGACCCTCACCTGGGCGGTCCACATCTCGGTGGCGTTGCTCGTGGCGCTCTGGCTCTTTCCGACGGTTGGCCTCTTGGTCTCGTCGTTCCGGACCGCCGAGCAGATCAGCAACTCGGGCTGGTGGTCGGCCTTCTCGGCGCAGAAGGGGCAGCTCCCGGCAATCCGGATCTCGGGCGAAGAGCGCGAGGAAGGCGGGCTCTACGTGATCGACGGCAACCTCTTCGGCAGTGCCGAGACCACGCTCTCGGCCTGGGGCACCTCGTCGCGCGAGCCCGAGGCCTACGAGCCGGACACCGAAGTCGAGCTGCAGGATGGCTGGGCGCTGACCGTGGAGCAATCGGGGGATTTCCGCCTCACAGCGCCGCAGAGCTTCGAAGGCGAGCGCCTGCCACGGGTCTTTGCCACGGCCACGACACCCCCCGAGTTCACGCTCGAGAACTACAAGAACGTGCTCTTCGGCACGACCGCGGGGGCAGGGGTCGGGCAGGCGTTTCTCAACACGCTGACCGTGTCGATCCCGGCGACGGTGATCCCGATCCTCGTCGCTGCCTTTGCCGCCTACGCGCTGGCCTGGATGGAATTTCCCGGCCGCGCGCTGCTGATCGCCGCGGTGGTGGCGCTGCTTGTCGTGCCGCTTCAGCTCGCGCTGATCCCGCTGCTGCAGCTGCACAACGCGATCGGCATCGGCAAGGGCTACCTCGGGGTCTGGCTGGCCCACACCGGTTTCGGGCTGCCGCTCGCCATCTACCTCTTGCGCAACTACATGGTCGGTCTACCCAAGGACATCATCGAGAACGCCCGCGTCGACGGCGCGTCGGACTTCCAGATTTTCACCAAGATCGTGCTTCCGCTGTCTTTCCCGGCGCTGGCGAGCTTTGCCATCTTCCAGTTCCTCTGGACCTGGAACGACCTCTTGGTCGCGCTGGTCTTCCTTGGCACCGACGACGACCGGCTGGTGCTGACGGCGCGGCTGGTCAATCTGATGGGTTCGCGCGGCGGACAATGGGAGATCCTTGCAACCTCGGCCTTCGTGTCGATCGTGGTGCCGCTGGTTGTCTTCTTCGCGATGCAGAAATACCTCGTGCGCGGCCTGCTGGCAGGCTCCGTCAAGTGATCGAAAGACCCAATACATGAGCAAGAACACCCTTCCCGTGCCCTCGACCGAAGACCGCGACTGGTGGCGCGGCGCGGTGATCTACCAAGTCTATCCGCGCAGTTTTCAGGACAGCAACGGCGACGGCGTGGGCGATCTGCTCGGCATCTCGCGCCGGTTGCCGCACATCGCCTCGATGGGGGTCGATGCGGTCTGGATCTCGCCCTTCTTCCGCTCGCCGATGAAGGACTTTGGCTATGACGTCAGCGACTATTGCGACGTCGATCCGATGTTCGGCAGCCTCGCGGATTTCGACGTGCTGATCGAGACCGCCCACAAGCTCGGCCTGAAGGTGCTGATCGACCTCGTGATGTCGCACAGCTCGGACCAGCATCCCTGGTTCCAGGAGAGCCGCAGCTCCAAAGACAACCTGCGCGCCAACTGGTACGTTTGGGCCGACGCCAAGCCCGACGGCACGCCGCCGAACAACTGGCTGTCGATCTTCGGCGGCTCCGCCTGGCAATGGGACACCACGCGCTGCCAGTACTACCTGCACAACTTCCTCACCTCGCAGCCCGACCTCAACTTCCACGAGCCCGAGGTGCAGAAGACGCTGCTCGACGTGGCGGAGTTCTGGCTCGACCGCGGGGTCAACGGCTTCCGGCTCGACACGGTGAACTTCTACGTGCATGACGCCAAGCTGCGCGACAACCCGGCGCTGCCGCCCGAGCGGCGCAACCCGATCACTGCCCCGGCGGTGAACCCCTACACCTGGCAGGAACATCTCTACGACAAGACCCAGCCCGAGAACCTCGAATTCCTCGCCAAGCTGCGCAAGCTCATGGACCGCTACAACGCCGCCGCCGTGGGCGAGATCGGCGAGGACCTGCGGGGCCTCGAGGTGCTGGGCGAATACACCTCGGGCAATGATCACCTGCAGATGTCCTACGCCTTCGAGCTGCTGTCGCAGCGCGCACCGACCGCCGCATACGTCAAGGAGGTGATGGACAAGGTCGCCGAGGTGGCGGGCGGCGGCTGGGCCTGCTGGGCCTTTTCCAACCACGACGTCGAGCGCCATGTCACGCGCTGGGGTATCGGCGCCGCAGGGGCACGGCTCTACACCACGCTGATGATGTGCTTGCGCGGCTCGGCCTGCATCTATCAGGGCGAGGAACTTGCTCTGCCCGAGGCGGTGCTGGCCTTCGAGGATCTGCAGGATCCCTATGGCATCAGGTTCTGGCCGGCCTTCAAGGGCCGCGACGGCTGCCGCACGCCGATGGTCTGGGAGCCTGATGCCCACCACGGCGGCTTTTCCGAGGGCAAGCCCTGGCTGCCGGTGAGCCACGAACACCTGCGGATGACCGTCGAGGACCAGGAGAAGGACCCGGCGGCGATCCTGCATCACTACCGCCGCGCGATCGCCTTCCGCCACGCCCATGCGGCGCTGAGCAAGGGCGAGATCACCGATCTCACGGCGACCGGCAACGTGCTCAGCTTCCGCCGGGTGGCCGACACTGAAGAGCTGTTCTGCGCCTTCAACATCGGTCCCGATCCGGCGGTGATCGACGCGCCGGCAGGCAAATGGCAGCAGGTCGGCGTCGAGCTCGGCTCGACCGGCACCGCGCCCGATGGCAAGTTCCACCTCGGGCCCTGGCAGCCCGCGCTGGCGTTGCGGATGTGATCGGCAGAAACGAAGGATAAGGGGAGGCGGAGACGATGGCAGACCTGAAACTCACCGATGTTGGCAAGGTGTACGGAGGCACCGTGGAGGTGCTGAAGAACATCGACCTGGATGTCACCGCAGGCGAGCTTGTCGTCTTCGTCGGCCCCTCGGGCTGCGGCAAGTCCACGCTGTTGCGGATGATTGCCGGGCTTGAGCGGATCACCGGCGGCACGCTCGAGATCGACGGCCAGGTGGTCAACGACGTGCCCCCAGCGCAGCGCGGCATCGCCATGGTGTTCCAGAGCTACGCGCTCTATCCGCATATGACCGTGCGCGACAACATGTCCTTCGCCCTGCAGATCGCCAAGAAGAGCAAGGCCGAGATCGCCGAGGCCGTCGAGCGCGCTGCGAAGATGCTGCAGCTCGAACCCTACCTCGACCGCCTGCCAAAGGCGCTCTCGGGTGGTCAGCGCCAGCGCGTCGCCATCGGCCGGGCCATCGTGCGAGATCCCAAGGTGTTCCTCTTCGACGAGCCGCTCTCGAACCTCGACGCGGCGCTGCGCGTGGCGACGCGGATCGAGATCGCCCAGCTCAAGGAGAAGCTGCCCGACCGCACGATGATCTACGTGACCCACGACCAGGTCGAGGCGATGACTCTGGCCGACCGCATCGTCGTCCTTGCCAACAAGGGCATCGCGCAGGTTGGCTCGCCGCTGGAACTTTACGAGACCCCCAACAGCGAGTTCGTGGCGCAGTTCATCGGCTCGCCGGCGATGAACATGCTGTCTGGCGAGGTCACCGGCACCGGCGCGCAGACCACCGTCAGGCTGCAGACCGGCGGCACCGCAGTCTCGGACGTGGCCACCCGCGAGTCGGACATGGGTCTTCAGGTGAACGTCGGCATCCGCCCCGAGGATTTCACCGAGGCAACGGCCACGCCGGTGTTCACTGGCAAGGTCGCGCTGACCGAGGCGCTCGGCGAGGTGACCCTGCTGCACTTCGAGCCGCAGCCCGGCTGCAAGGAGGCGGTGATCGCCAAGCTTCCTGGCATCCATCAAGGCTTGCGCGGCACCGAGGTCGGGCTGAGCGCCGATCCCGCGAAGGTGCATCTCTTCTCCGAAGGCATCTCGTTGCGCTACCGCTGAGCGGTGCAAGAGCCCTCGACGGCTCTTGCAACCCGCTTCGAAGAGAGACGCTCCCGCCCGGCGCGCGGATGAGGTATCGTGCAAAGGCGCATTCCCGCCCTGCATGTTCTTATTAAGTTCTCATTTACCCATTGCGATCCGGGGCGTTTGGCCTATGTGTAGGAGCGTTCCTTTCCCGAGGGTCTCATGCCAGAGCTGAAGCAGATCGAAGTGCGCGGCGCGCGCGAGCACAATCTCAAGAATATCGACGTCGACATCCCGCGCGACGAGCTGGTGGTGATCACCGGCCTGTCGGGGTCGGGCAAGTCCTCGCTCGCCTTCGACACCATCTACGCCGAGGGCCAGCGGCGGTATGTCGAGTCGCTCTCGGCCTACGCGCGGCAGTTCCTCGACATGATGGAAAAGCCCGATGTCGATCACATCGCGGGGCTCTCGCCGGCGATCTCCATCGAGCAGAAGACCACCTCGAAGAACCCGCGCTCGACTGTCGGCACGGTCACCGAAATCTACGACTACCTGCGCCTTCTCTTCGCCCGCGTCGGCACGCCCTACAGCCCCGCCACCGGCCTGCCCATCGAGGCGCAGCAGGTGCAGGACATGGTCGACCGCGTGATGGCGCTGGAGGAGGGGACGCGCGGCTACCTGCTCGCGCCGATCATCCGCGACCGCAAGGGCGAGTACCGCAAGGAATTCCTCGAGCTGCGCAAGCAGGGCTTCCAGCGGGTGAAGGTCGATGGGCAGTTCTACGAACTCGACGAGCCGCCGACGCTCGACAAGAAGTTCCGCCATGACATCGACGTTGTCGTCGACCGTATCGTCGTGCGCGAGGGGCTCGAGACGCGCCTTGCCGACAGCTTCCGAACCGCGCTCGATCTGGCCTCGGGCATCGCCGTTCTGGAAACCGCGCCGCGCGAAGGCGAGGGGGATCCCGAGCGGATCACCTTCTCGGAGAACTTCTCCTGTCCGGTCAGCGGCTTCACTATCTCCGAGATCGAACCGCGCCTGTTCTCCTTCAACGCCCCCGTGGGCGCCTGCCCGGAGTGCGACGGCCTCGGCGTCGAGCTCTTCTTCGACGAGCAGCTGGTGGTGCCCGATGTGACGCTGAAGGTCGCCGACGGCGCCATCGCGCCCTGGCGCAAGGGCAAGTCGCCCTATTTCCTGCAGACCATCGAGTCGATCGCCAAGCACTATGGCTTCAACAAGAACGCCCGCTGGAAGGACCTGCCGCAGAAGGTGCAGGACGTCTTCCTGCATGGCTCTGGCAAGGAAGAAATCCCCTTCCGCTATGACGAGGGCGGCCGCGTCTACCAGGTGACCCGTGCCTTCGAGGGCGTGATCCCCAACATGCAGCGCCGCTACCGCGAAACCGACAGCGCCTGGGTGCGCGAGGAATTCGAGCGTTACCAGAACAACCGCCCCTGCGGCGCCTGTGGCGGCTACCGCCTGCGGCCCGAAGCGCTGGCGGTAAAGATCGGTTCGGCCAAGAAGGACACGCTGCTGCACGTCGGCCAAGTGGTTCAGATGTCGATCCGCGAGGCGCACGACTGGATCGAGACCGTGCCCGAGGCGCTCTCGGGACAAAAGAACGAGATCGCCCGCGCCATCCTCAAGGAGATCCGCGAGCGGCTCGGCTTCCTCAACAACGTCGGCCTCGAATACCTGACCATGTCCCGCGCGGCGGGGACGCTCTCGGGCGGCGAGAGCCAGCGGATCCGGCTCGCGAGCCAGATCGGCTCCGGTCTCACCGGCGTACTCTATGTGCTCGACGAGCCCTCGATCGGCCTGCATCAGCGCGACAACGACCGGCTGATCGGCACGCTGAAGTCTCTGCGCGACCAGGGCAACACGGTCATTGTGGTCGAGCATGACGAGGACATGATCCGCCAGGCAGATTACGTCTTCGACATCGGCCCCGGCGCCGGGGTGCACGGCGGGCAGGTGGTCAGCAAGGGCACGCCGCAGATGATCTCGGACGATCCCGCCAGCCTCACCGGCCAGTACCTCGCCGGCACCCGCGAGATCGCGGTCCCGACGGAGCGGCGTAAGGGCAACGGCAAGATGCTCAAGGTGGTCAAGGCGACCGGCAACAACCTCAAGGAGGTGACCGCCGAGTTCCCATTGGGCAAGTTCGTCTGCGTCACCGGCGTTTCGGGGGGCGGCAAGTCGACGCTGACCATCGAGACGCTCTACAAGAACGCCGCCATGCGGCTCAACGGCGCACGAGAGACGCCGGCCCCCTGCGAGACGATCAAGGGCTTCGAGTATCTCGACAAGGTCATCGACATCGACCAGCGCCCGATCGGCCGCACGCCGCGTTCGAACCCAGCGACCTACACGGGTGCGTTTACCCCGATCCGCGACTGGTTCGCGGGCCTGCCCGAGGCCAAGGCGCGCGGCTACAAGCCCGGGCGCTTCAGCTTCAACGTCAAGGGCGGGCGCTGCGAGGCCTGCCAGGGCGACGGCGTCATCAAGATCGAGATGCACTTCCTGCCCGACGTCTACGTCGAATGCGAAACCTGCAAGGGCCAGCGCTACAACCGCGAAACGCTGGAGATCAAGTTCAAGGGCAAGAGCATTGCCGATGTGCTTGATATGACAGTGGAAGAGGCGCAGGAGTTCTTCCAGTCGGTGCCCTCGATCCGCGAGAAGATGGACGCGCTCATGCGGGTCGGGCTGAGCTACGTGAAGGTGGGGCAGCAGGCGACCACCCTGTCGGGCGGCGAGGCGCAGCGGGTGAAGCTGTCGAAGGAACTGGCGAAACGCTCGACGGGCCGCACGCTCTACATCCTTGACGAGCCGACCACGGGCCTGCACTTCGAGGATGTGCGCAAACTGCTCGAGGTGCTGCACGAGCTGGTCGAGCAAGGTAACACGGTGGTGGTGATCGAGCACAATCTCGACGTCATCAAGACCGCCGACCACATCATCGACATCGGCCCCGAGGGCGGTGACGGAGGCGGCGAAATCGTGGCCACGGGCACCCCCGAGGAGGTGGCCGAGGTTGGGCGCTCGCACACCGGGCATTACCTCAAGCCGATGCTGCGGACGGGCAGGGTCGCGGCGGAATAGGCGCGCGGAGCGCAGGGCGCGGCGATGCGTCCTTGAAATGAAATAAGGACCGGTCGCCGTTAGAAGCGCCGGTCCTTTTTACGTCGGTGTGGAAGGATCTAAAGCCGGGTGCGCGCCCCCTCGGCGCCGGCTTACTTCGCCAGTTGGGCGATCCCGCCGATGATGTCGAGCACGGCCCCGGTGTCCGGGTCGACGCGGTAGACGTAGTCGTCGACGTTGTAATAGGTTCGGTGCGGATCGAGCTGGTAGCGGCCCGGATCGCGGATCACGATGTAATTGTCGCGGATCCGCTCGCCGCGGTCATAGCGGTGGATGTGGATCGCGTCGTGGTCGCGGTCGCGATCACCATGGTGCTTGCCGATCTTCTTGTACTGGCCCGGCGGCATGCAGGCCGCGTTCTTCTTGGCAAGACCCGGTGGGCATCCTTTGGGGGCGGCGCTGGCGGCCATGGGGGCGGCGAGGGCGGCAGCCGAAAGGGCCGCGAGGGTGAGGGTACGCAACATGCTGCTCTCCTGTACGTGGTGCGCAGTTATACGCAGAGAACGCGCGCAGCCGCCGCATCGGTTCCGAAAAATCCCGCCCCGCCAGCGGGTTTCCGCCATGTCCTCAGGTGCTCCAGCCGGGCTTGCGCTTTTCCAGGAACGCCGTGATGCCCTCGTCGGTGTCGCGGTCGAGCATGTTCTCGACCATCACCTGGCCGGCCAGCGCATAGGCCGCGTTCAGCGGCAGCTCGGCCTGCGCGTAGAACGCCTCCTTGCCGATCCTCACCGCGTGCGGCAGCTTCGAGGCGACGCTTTCCGCCAGCGCCTGCGTCGCGGCGGGCAGCTCGGCCTCGGGGACAACGCGGTTGACGAGCCCCAGGGTCTGCGCCTCGGCGGCGGGAATGAACCGGCCCGTGGTGAGCATCTCGAAGGCCTGCTTGCGCGGCAGGTTGCGGCTCAGCGCCACCATGGGCGTCGAGCAAAAGAGCCCGATGTTGACCCCGTTGACGGCGAAGCGCGCATCTTCGGCAGCCACGGCCATGTCGCAGCTCGCGACCAACTGGCAGCCGGCGGCGGCGGCGATGCCGTGCACCTGCGCGATGACGGGCTGGGGCAGGCGGGAGAGGCCTGTCATCACCCGTGCGCAGCGCTCGAAGAGATCGGCGAAATAGGCGGCTCCCTCGTCCTCGGCCTGCCGTCCGGCCTGCATTTCGCGCAGGTCGTGCCCGGCGCAGAAGACCTTGCCCGCGCCCGAGATGACCACCGCGCGGATTGTCTCGTCCTGACCAAGCGCATCGATCTGCGCCTGCAAAGCCGCCAGCATCGCGTCCGACAGCGGGTTCAGCCGCTCCGGCGCGTTCAGCCGCAGGTGGGCCACCGGCCCGGTGTCGTGACGTTCCAGAATTGCCATCTTGTTCTCCTCCATCCTCGCGGGCAGCCTAGCCAGCGGAGAAGAGGGACGAAAGAGGCGGGAGGTCGCATGGCGCTGCAGTTCACCATTCCGGAGATGACCGGGTTCCTGAGGGAGGTCTTTCCGCAGATCGAGGGCATGTTCGCCATCGACCGCATGGACGAGGAGATGCTCGTGATGCGGCTGATCGTGGACGAGCAGCACCTGCGGCCCGGCGGCACGGTCTCGGGGCCGTCGATGTTCGCTCTGGCGGATGTGGCGGCCTACGTGGCGACCATGGCGCGGATCGGGCGCGAGGCGCTCACGGTGACCACCCATTGCTCGATCGATTTCATGCGCAAGCCCGAGGCAGGGCGGGATCTGCTGGCCGAGGCGCGGGTGCTGAAGCTGGGTCGCAGCCTCAGCGTGACCGACGTGCTGCTCTACTCAGAGCACTCGGACGATCCGGTCGCCCACGCCTCGCTGACCTACGCCATTCCGCCGAGGCGCTGAGGCCTCTCAGCGCGGCTCGGGAAAGGCCAGACCGGCCTCCGCGGCGCAGGCGCGGATGCGGGTGAGCACCTCGTCGGGCAAGGCGATGCCGTCGCGGCGCGCCCTGTCGGCCGCGACCGCCGCGCGGTCGCCGGGGATGCGCACCGGGCGCGCCTCGTCGATCGGGCGGCTGGCGCGGCAGGCCTCGCTCAGATGTTCGACCTGTGCCACGAACGCCTCGCGACCGCCAAAGGCCGCGGGGTCCATCACCTGCAGGAAGACATTTGCTCCCCAGCGGGTCGGGGACTCGACCCGGCCATGGCCGGCGAGCGCCTGGGTCAGCATCTCGACCATCAGGCCCATGGCAAAGCCCTTGTGGCCATGATCCGCCCCGCCCACCGGCAGGATCGAGCCCTTTGGGGTCTGGTTGATGACCGTGGGGTCGGTGGTGGCGTGGCCGTCTCCGTCCAGCATCCAGGGGTGGGCGAACTCGGTGCCGGAATTGATGTGCTCACGCACCTTCGACAGCGTGGTGATCGAGGCGCAGGTGTCGATGAGCACCGGGTGGTCCTTGCCGGGATAGCCCACCGCCCAGGGGTTTGGGGTGAGCAGCGGCTCGCAGCCGCCGTAGGGGGCGACCCATTGGCCCGAGGGATCGGAGGTGGCGATATAGCACACGTAGCCCTTTTCGGCGGCGATCCGGGTCAGCGCCGAGAGGCAGCCGATGTGATGGCTGCGGCGGATCGCCATGGCGGCCATGCCGTACTCGGCGGCGCGCGTCATGCAGGTCTGCAGCGCTTGGGTCATCACCCAGTGGCCGGGCAGGTAGTTGCCGTCCCAGAGCAGGCAAACCCCTTTGTCGGAGAGCACCTCATGCGTGCCCTCCTTGGTCATCAGGTCCTTGGCCAGCTCGGGCAGGTAGTAGGAGACCATCGAGATGCCATGGGTGGTGACGCCGATCTCGTCAGTCTGGATCAGCAGTTCGGCGACGGTCTCGGCCTTGTCGGGCGGCAGGCCGGCGCCAGCCAGCAGGTCTCGGGCGAGGGCGAAGAGGGCGGTGCGGTCATAGGTCTGGGTCATAGGTGTCTTGTCGTGCGGGTCTGACGCAGCGTCAATCTCCCAATTGCGACCGGCACGATTTTTCTCGCGACTGCGGAGGCATGCCCGACCGGCGCCACCTCACACGGGGGTTGCGAAGTTGTGCAATCGGCGCGATCCTCCGCTCGGAACACGCAATGCCGCGACCGGGCATGGAGGGGGACCGGCTGCGCCTTTGGTCTGATGGGCGCGGCCTACCTTCCTGTTGGTCTGGGAGCCGCAAGAGAGGACATAGACCATGCAGATGAGCGATACCCGGGTGATCAAGGCCCCGCGCGAGGTGGTTTGGGCCGCGATCCTGAATCCCGAGGTGCTTAAGGCCTGCGTGCCCGGCTGCACAGAGCTGACCGGCACCCCCGAAGAGGGCTTCGAGGCGACAGTGGTCCAGAAAGTCGGCCCGGTGAAGGCCACCTTCAAGGGCACGGTGACCCTGTCGAATATGACCGAACCCGAGGCGGTGACCCTCACGGGCGAGGGCAAGGGCGGCGCCGCGGGCTTCGCCAAGGGCGGGGCGGACGTGTGCTTTGCCGAGGTCGATGAGGGCACCGAGCTCAGCTACGATGTCGACGCCAAGGTCGGCGGCAAGCTGGCGCAGCTCGGCAGCCGGATCATCGACGGCTTCGCCAAGAAGATGGCCGACCAGTTCTTCACCAACCTGCAGGACGCGGTCGAGGGCCCGAGCGACGCCGAGGCTGCGCCAGAGGCCGAAGGCGCGGCCGGTGAAGAGGGCAAGAAGAAAGGCTGGTTCAAGCGGATGGTCTCGGGCTGACGCCCGTGCCACAGTGCAACCAACCGAAAACCGATCAGTCATCCCAGGGAGGGAACGTATGACCAAGGTAACGATGACGGTGAACGGCAAAGCTGTCAGCAAGGAGGTCAGGGGCAACATGCTCATGACCGAGTTCCTGCGCGACGAGCTGCATCTGACCGGCACCCATGTCGGGTGTGACACCTCGCAATGCGGCGCCTGCAATATCCACGTCAACGGCGAGACCGTGAAGGGCTGCACCATATTCGCCGCCGAATGCGACGGCGCCGAGGTGGGCACCATCGAGGGGCAGGCCAATGCCGACGGCTCGCTGAATGTGATCCAGCAGGCCTTCCAGGACCACCACGGTCTGCAGTGCGGCTTCTGCACGCCGGGCATGGTGATGTCGGCGGCAACGCTGCTGAGGGATAATCCCAAGCCCACCGAGGCCGAGATCCGTCACTACCTCGAGGGCAACATCTGCCGCTGCACCGGCTACCACAACATCGTCAAGGCGATCATGGCGGCCAGCGGGCAGGACGTGAGCACCATCGCCGCCGAGTGAGCGCGGCGGTGCGGGCCCTGAGGTGGCCCGGCACATCCACGAAGATCTGCGAATGATCCGATGGCGGTTGGGAGGCCGCCCGCGGAACAGGGAGGACCGGCGGAGAGCGAATCCCGCCGGGTGGAGAGTTCGAGGCGGGCCGGGCGCGGCCCATGCCCGCCGGCATATCAGGGAGGAGACCCCATGCCGAAGGATCATGGCATCGGAGCGGCCCAGAAGCGGCGTGAAGACGTGCGCTTCCTGACCGGAGCCGGGAAATATACCGACGACATCAACGTCTACGGGCAGACCTACTGCCACTTCCTGCGCTCGGACGTGGCGCATGGCAAGATCACCAGCCTCGACACCAGCGCCGCCGAGGCGATGCCTGGCGTGGTGCGGATCTTCACCGGGAAGGATTTCGAGGGCATCGGCGGGCTGCCCTGCGGCTGGCAGGTGACCGACAAGAACGGCGATCCGATGAAGGAGCCGCCACATCCGGTGCTCGCGCAGGGCAAGGTCCGCCACGTCGGCGATCCGATCTGCGCGGTGATCGCCGAGACCCTCGACCAGGCCCGCGACGCCGCCGAGGCGATCGAGCTGGAAATCGAGGAACTGCCCGCCGTGGTCGACATGCGCGCGGCGCTCGAGAGCGGCTCGGCAAAGGTGCACGACGATCTGGCGGACAACCTCTGCTACGACTGGCAGTTTGGCTCGGACCAGGCGGCGGTGGATGCGGCCTTCGCCGAAGCCGCCCATGTGACGACGCTGGAGCTGGTGAACAACCGCCTCGTGGCCAACCCGATGGAGCCGCGCGTCGCGGTGGCCGAATACGCCCGCGCCAACGACGAGAGCACGCTCTACACCACGTCGCAGAACCCGCATGTGATCCGCCTGCTGATGGGCGCCTTCGTGCTGGGCATCCCCGAGCACAAGCTGCGGGTGGTCGCCCCCGACGTGGGGGGCGGCTTCGGCACCAAGATCTTCCATTATGCCGAGGAGGCCTTCGTCACCTTCGCCGCGCGGCAGATCAACCGGCCGGTCAAATGGACTGCGACCCGCTCCGAGGCGTTCATGTCCGACGCGCATGGCCGCGATCACGTCACCAAGATCGAGCTGGCGCTGGATGCCGAGAACAATTTCACAGGCATCCGCACCGACACGCTGGCCAACATGGGGGCGTACCTGTCGACCTTCGCCAGCTCGGTGCCGACTTGGCTGCACGGCACGCTGATGGCCGGCAACTACAAGACCCCGGCGATCCAGGTGAACGTGAAGGCGGTCTTCACCAACACCGTGCCGGTCGACGCCTATCGCGGCGCGGGCCGCCCCGAGGCGACCTTCCAGCTCGAGCGGCTGGTGGACAAGGCGGCGCGCGAACTGGGTGTCGATCCGATCAAGCTGCGGCGGCAGAACTTCATCGACAGCTTCCCCTATGCGACCCCGGTGGCGGTGGAATACGACACCGGCAACTACGTCGCGACCATGGACAAGATGGAAGAGATGATCGACATCCCCGGCTTCGCCGCGCGCCGTGCCGAGAGCGAGGCGAAGGGCAAGCTGCGGGGCCTTGGCGTGAACTGTTACATCGAGGCCTGCGGCATCGCGCCGTCAAACCTCGTAGGCCAACTCGGCGCGCGGGCAGGGCTCTATGACGCGGCGACGGTGCGGGTGAACGCCACCGGCTCGATCTCGGTCATGGTCGGCGCGCACAGCCACGGGCAAGGACATGAGACCGCCTTCCCGCAGGTGGTCGCCGACATGCTCGGCATCGACGAGAGCATGATCGACATCGTCCATGGCGATACGTCGAAAATTCCCTTTGGCATGGGCACTTACGGCTCGCGCAGCCTTGCGGTCTGCGGGTCGGCCATGGTCCGCGCCACAGAGAAGATCATCAACAAGGCCAAGAAGATCGCGGCTCATCTGATGGAGGCCTCGGAGGGCGACATTGAGCTCAAGGACGGCATGTTCACCGTCGCGGGCACCGACAAGTCGGTGGCCTGGGGCGATGTCACGCTGGCCGCCTACGTGCCGCACAACTACCCGCTCACCGAAATCGAGCCCGGGCTGGAAGAGACCGCCTTCTACGATCCGGCGAACTTCACCTATCCTGCCGGCGCCTATGCCTGCGAGGTGGAGGTCGACCCCGAGACCGGCAAGGTCACCATCGAGCGTTTTGCCGCCGCCGATGATTTCGGCAATGTGGTCAATCCGATGATCGTCGAGGGCCAGGTGCATGGCGGTCTCGCGCAGGGGATCGGACAGGCGCTCCTCGAGAACTGCGTCTACGACGCCGACGGCCAACTGCTGTCGGCCAGCTACATGGATTACGCCATGCCGCGGGCCGGCGACGTGCCGTTCTACATGGTGGACCACAGCTGCGCGACTCCCTGCACCCACAACCCGCTGGGGGTGAAAGGCTGCGGCGAGGCCGGGGCCATCGGCTCGCCGCCCGCGGTGGTAAACGCGGTGCTCGACGCGCTGAACCATGCGGGGCATGACGTAACGCATATCGACATGCCCGTTTCACCGCACCGAGTCTGGAAGGCGATGCAGGGATGACCCTTTGCCCCGGCGCAGGTGCTTGCATCTTGCGCTGGGGAGGGCGAGTATTCGACGAAATATGAAGGGGATGAGGGGCGCCGAACCGCCCCGGACCCTTCCGCAGGAGGACGACGATGTACAGCTTTGACGTTGTAAGACCCAAGAGCGTGGCGGATGCCGTGGCCGCGCTCGGAAAGGAAGAGGCTCAGGCGCTCGGGGGCGGGCAGACGCTGATCCCCTCGCTGAAGCAGCGGCTCGCGGCCCCCTCCGTTCTGGTGAGCCTTGCCGCCATAGACGAGATCAAGGGCGTGTCGCAAGAGGGCGGCACCGTGACGATCGGCGGCGGCACCACCCATGGCACCGTGGCACGCGAGGTGGCCTCGAGCTACCCGGCGCTGGCGGCCATGGCGGGCAATATCGGTGACCCTGCGGTGCGCAATCGTGGCACGGTCGGCGGCAGCCTTGCCAACAACGACCCGGCGGCCTGCTACCCGGCGGCGGCGCTGGCCTCGGGCGCGACGGTCGTGACCAGCAATCGCGAGATTGCGGCGGACGACTTCTTCGAGGGGCTGTTCACCACTGCCCTCGAGGAGGGAGAGATCATCACCGCGGTCAGGTTCCCGATCCCCGAGAAGGCTGCCTATATCAAGTTCGAGCAGCCTGCATCGCGCTTTGCGCTGGTGGGTGTGTTCGTCGCCAAGTTCGCGGATAGTGTGCGCGTGGCGGTAACCGGCGCCTCGGAAGACGGCGTGTTCCGCTGGACCGAGGCCGAGGCGGCGCTTTCGGGCGACTTCTCTGCCGCGGCGCTCGAGGGGCTTGCGGTGCCGGCCGACGGGCTGATGAACGACCTGCACGGCTCGGCGTCCTATCGTGCCCACCTGATCGGCGTGCTCACCAAGCGGGCCGTCGCGCAGGCGTAACCACGCGCGAGGATCACGTCAGGCGTCCTCCGGCAAGCCCGGGGGGCGGTTTCTCGGTATAACGGCGGCGCACTGGCTACCGCGCCAGCGCCAGCAGCCCCTCGACGTCAAGATGCGCGTCCATGTGCTCCGCCAGCGCGTCGAGCACGCCGTCGACCTTTGCCTCGTACCGGACATCGCTGCGCGCCACACCAAGACCTTCGAGCCAGGCGCTGCGGAAGGCGTCATCGGCGAAGAGCCCATGCAGGTAGCTGCCGCTGATCCGCCCGTCCTGCGAGATCGCGCCATCGGGGGATCCGTCGATGATGGCAAAGGGGCGGGTGCAATCAGGGCCCTCGGTGCGGCCAATGTGGATCTCGTATCCCTCCAGCGACAGGCCGCTGGCGGCATGACGCGCGCGCACACGGCTGAGGCGTTTGTCGGCGGTCATCACCGTGTCCACCTCCAGCAAGCCAAGGCCCGGATCGCTGCCTGCCGGCCCCTCGATGCCCTCGGGGTCCGAGATGCTGCGGCCAAGCATCTGGTAGCCGCCGCAGATCCCCAGCACATGCCCTCCGCGCCGCACATGCGCGGCAAGATCGACGTCCCAGCCCTGCGCCCGCAAGAAGGCGAGATCGCCGCGGGTCGACTTGCTGCCCGGCAGGATCACCAGGTCCGTGTCGCCGGGGATCACCTCGCCCGGGCCGATCATCGACAGGGAAACGCCCGGCTCCTGCGCCAGCGGGTCGAGGTCGTCAAAGTTGGCGATGCGCGAAAGCGCGAGACAGACCACCTTGAGTCCATGGTCACGCGACCGGCGCGGCAGGTCGAGCGCGTCCTCGGCAGGCAGGAGGTGGGCCTCGCGGAACCATGGCAGCACGCCGAATCCGCGCCATCGCGTGGTTTGTTCGATCAGGGCGTAGCCATCATCGAAAAGACGAGGATCGCCGCGGAACTTATTGATCAGGAAGCCTTTCACCAGCGCCGCATCCTCGGGGTCGACGACCGCCTGCGTGCCCACCACCTGCGCGATCACACCGCCGCGGTCGATGTCGCCGGCCAGCACCACGGGCACGTCCGCGGCCCGGGCAAAGCCCATGTTGGCGATGTCGCGGGCGCGCAGGTTGACCTCGGCGGGGCTGCCCGCGCCTTCGACCAGCACCAGATCATGCGCGGCCTTCAACCGCTCGAAACTCTCGAGCACGCCCGCCATGAGACGCTCGCGCAGCCCGCCGTAGTCACGCGCCTGCGTGGTGGCGATGCGCTTGCCCTGCAGGATCACCTGCGCACCCATGTCGGTTTCGGGCTTCAGCAGTACAGGGTTCATGTCGGTCACCGGCTCGATCCCGCAGGCCCGCGCCTGCAGCGCCTGCGCCCGGCCGATCTCGCCGCCATCCGCGGTGACTGCGGCGTTGTTCGACATGTTCTGCGGCTTGAAGGGCGCGACCTTGATCCCGCGGCGCAGCGCGGCGCGGCAGAGCCCCGCGACCAGCATCGACTTGCCGACGTTCGAGCCGGTGCCCTGCAACATCAAAGCGGGCATGGGTTGCCTCCGTCGCAGCGGGGAAGGTCAGTGAAAATCATGGTGCCTGCCGTCCTGTATCGGCACCTGTCATGCCATCGCGCCGGCCCGGGGACCAGCGGCAATGCGGGCTCAGGAGCGGGCGATGTAGCGGTCGCGTCGATGGTTTATCGCGATCAGCGCGTTGAGGATGACGGCCCCCAGCAACGACCAGAGGACCTGCATCGGCGCGAAGAAGAGGAAAGACGACGCAAAGACCAGCAGGTCGAAGCCGAGCTGGGTCCAGCCCGCCTTGATCCCCCGCGTGTCCTGCAACCAGAGCGCCACGATGCCGACGCCGCCCAGCGTCGCGCCGTGACGGAACAGCGAGAGCAGGCCGATCCCGGCGCAAACCCCGAAGAGCGCGGCGGCCAGCGGCGGCGCGACCTCGACGTGCAGGCCAAGCGGGAGCAGGTCCACCATGCTCGACATCAGCGCCACCGAGATGAAGCTCTTGACGGTGAACCGCCAGCCGAGCTGCTTGACCGCCAGGACGTAGAAGGGCGCGTTCAGGAGGAAGAACAGCAGGCCGAAGCGGATGCCCGTGGGCTCGCCCAAAACCAGTGCCAGGCCGGCGATCTGCCCGGTGAACAGTCCCGAAGCGCGCAGGAACTGGATCCCAAGGGCGACCAGCGTGGTGCCTACGAGGATGCCGTGGACGTCTTCCCACAGCGTATGGCGATCAGGAGGGGGGCTGTCGAGTAGGAGCATGGGGCAGAGATGCTGACCTTTATGCGTCAGGTCAAGAGGGCATTCGCTGCAGCGCAGCGTCATCGGCGCGCTGTGCCCGAAAAAGAGGCGGACGCAAAACGGGCCGATCCCTTAGGACCGGCCCGAAGTTCATGAACTTGCAAACCTGGTTCAGGCCGCGCCAAGCGCCTTGTTGAGGTTCTCGTCGACCTTCTCGAGGAAGCCCATGGTGGTGAGCCACTTTTGATCCGGTCCCACGAGCAGCGCGAGGTCCTTGGTCATCCCGCCCGATTCCACGGTCTGCACGACCACCTTCTCGAGCGTCTCTGCGAAGGTCATCAGCTGCGCGTTGGCATCGAGCTTGGCGCGGTGCTTGAGACCGCCGGTCCAGGCGAAGATCGACGCGATGGAGTTGGTCGAGGTCGCCTGGCCCGCCTGGTGCTGACGGTAGTGGCGGGTGACGGTGCCATGCGCCGCCTCGGCTTCGACGATCTTGCCATCGGGGGTCATCAACTGCGAGGTCATCAGCCCGAGCGAGCCGAAGCCCTGCGCCACGGTGTCCGACTGCACGTCGCCATCGTAGTTCTTGCAGGCCCAGACGAAGCCGCCGTTCCACTTCATGGCGCAGGCCACCATGTCGTCGATCAGCCGGTGCTCGTACCAGATCTTCTTCTTCTTGAACTCGGCCTCGAACTCCTCTTCGTAGACCTTCTGGAAGAGGTCCTTGAAGCGGCCGTCATAGGCCTTGAGGATGGTGTTCTTGGTCGACAGGTACACCGGCCAGCCCATCATCAGCCCGTAGTTGAACGAGGCGCGGGCGAAGTCGATGATCGAGCTGTCGAGGTTGTACATCGCTTGGTAAACGCCGGCGGAGGGAGCCTGGTAGACCTCCTTCTCGATCACCGTGCCATCCTCGCCGACGAATTTCATCGTCAGCGTCCCGGCGCCGGGGAAGGTGAAATCGGTGGCCTTGTACTGGTCGCCGAAGGCGTGGCGGCCGATGACGATGGGCCGCGTCCAGCCCGGCACCAGGCGCGGCACGTTGCGGCAGATGATCGGCTGGCGGAACACCACGCCGCCGAGGATGTTGCGGATCGTGCCATTGGGCGAGCGCCACATCTTCTTGAGGCCGAATTCCTCGACCCGCGCCTCGTCCGGGGTGATCGTGGCGCATTTCACCGCGACGCCGATCTCGCGCGTTTTCTCTGCCGCGTCGATGGTGATCTGGTCCTCGGTGCGGTCACGCTCCTCGATGCCGAGATCGTAGTAGAGCAGATCGACGTCGAGGTAGGGCAGGATAAGTTTCTTCTTGATGAAGTCCCAGATGATCCGGGTCATCTCGTCCCCGTCCATTTCGACGATGGGGTTCTCGACCTTGATCTTCGACATGGGTGTCCCTTTCGCTGGCTGAGTCGGCTGCGCCGCATGTAGCGCGTTTCCCGTGGCGGGGAAAGGTTTGTATGCAACCGTATACCGCGACGTCGCTCAATTCATCGTATTTCCGTCGTGCGTTGAGCGAGATCGAAAGCCATCGCCGCATATGCAGGCGTCATGAAACAGAAAGCTGAGAATTCACGACCGCGCTTCTGCTGGCCTTCGTGCTCTGTAACCACTTCGGCGCCGCACCCGAGGGGGCGCTGGCTCAGCTGTCCGCGCGTGCCTCGAGCCGCTTGAGCCGCAGCATCAGCAGGAAGGCCAGGCTGACCTCGACGAAGACACCACAGGCCAGCGGCAGCGGGGTGCCGTCGAACATCAACCCCACCGGCACAGCGAGCCCCACGGCAACCACCGTCGAGAGCGCCCCGAGCAGCGAAGAGGCGATACCCGCAATATGTCCTACCGGCTCCATCGCGATCGCATTCACATTGCCCATGGTCATCCCCATCATGAAAAACACCGAGACCTGCCAGACAAGGAAGACCGCAAAGCCGAGGGGGTCGGTGAGCCCGCTTGCGAAGATCAGCGTCGCGATTGCCGACAGGATGATCTGCATCAGCAGCACCGCGGTCACGATGCGCCGCATCCCCAAGCGCCCCACGAGCTTGGCGTTGATGAAGCTGGCCGAGGCCGAAAGCACCGCCGCCCCGCCAAACCAGAGCGGGAAATAGGCGCCCTGACCGTAGCTTATGTCATAGATCTGCTGCACCGAGGAGATCATCGAGAACATGCAGGCCGCCACCAGCGCCTGCACGCCAATCGACACCTGCACCACCGGGTGCGCCATCAATTCCCTGATCGCAGACCAGAGCGTACCGGCCCGAAACGGCCGGCGGCGCTCGCGCGGGAGCGTCTCCGGCAGGCGAACCGACATCCACAGGGCGATGATCGAGGCAAAGACAACGAAGGCGAGAAAGACCCCGCGCCAGCCGGCCACGGCGATGATCAGCGTCCCGATGCTCGGGGCGACGGCGGGAAACAGGGTGAAGACCATCATCACGAAGGACATGATCTGCGCCATGCCCCGCCCGGCGTAGACGTCGCGCACAATGGCCAGCGCCACGACCCGCGGCCCGGCAGCGCCGAGACCCTGAAGCATGCGCGCGGCCAGAACCAGCTCCAGCGTGTCCTCCCCGGCGGCAAGCAGGGCCGCGACGATATAGACGGCGATGCCGCCAAGGATGACCGGTTTGCGGCCAAACGTGTCGGACAGCGGCCCGGTGAACAGCGTGCCGATCCCCATGCCGAACACGAAACTTGTCACCACCAATTGCGCCCGGTTGAGATCGTCGGGCGTCAGTTCTTCACCGATCTGCGGCAGGGCGGGCAGCATCGCGTCGACGGAAAAGGCGATGGTCGCGAACATGGCCGCAAGCAAGGCGATGAATTCGAAGCGGCCAGGGCCCTTGGGTACGCTGGGCGCGGCTGCGGGGTCAGAAGAGGTCATGGTCAGCAAGGTCTCGACAGAAAACCCCCGCGGCCCCGGAGGACGCGAGGGATGGGGGAGGTGAGGGGCGTTTCAGTGTGACCTAGCGGCAAATGCAGGTCTGCGGAACCCGCCGCGTACCCCGAGCGCCGCACAGCGTAAGCGCGCCTCGCGCACAGGCCCAAACCGGGGGCGTAAACCTGAGCAGTCCGCGCTCGGCCGTGGGCCGGCTCATGCCTGGGCGCGGATTTCCTCGATCACCTTCAGCCAGAGCTCGGTGGGCTGAGCGCCAGGTACCGCGTGCTGACCGGCCACAACGAAGGTCGGCACCGCCTGCACGCCCATGCCGCGCGCCGAACTGTCCATCTCCTGGATCTCACGCCGGTCAGCGTCGGAGGCCAGCAGCCGCTGAACGACCGAGCCGTCCATGCCGGAGCTGTCGGCGACATCCGCCAGAACCTCGGCCTCGCCAATGTCACGCCCTTCGACGAAATAGGCCCGGAAAAGCGAGGAAACCACCGCGGTTTGCACGCCTTCGACTCCCGCCCAATGGATCAGCCGGTGCGCGTCCAGCGTCGAGGGCGTGGTCGCGATCTTGTCGAGGTGGATCTCGAGCCCGGCCTCCGCGGCCCGTTCAGCGATCGGCATATAGGCCTGCACCGCCCCCTCCTTGCCGCCGAATTTCGCCTCGAGATAGGCGCGGCGATCCATGCCACCGGCGGGCATCTCGGGATTCAGCATGAAGGGCCGCCAGCGGATGGTGAACGGGTGGTCCGGCTGCGCCAGCAGCGCGCGATCCAGAAGGCCCTTTCCAATGTAGCACCAGGGGCAGATCGGGTCAGAGAAGATATCGAGCGTGGTCATCAAAAGTCCGTCCTTTGCCGCCTCATAGCAGGCAGGACGCGGCTTGGCGACAGGCACCAGCCGAGAAATGTCGCATTTCGCATATCCCCGAAACACCGTGATCTCGCCCGGCCACCCCTCAAAACGCGCGCTTTGGCAGCGTCCTCTGGGCGCAAATTTTCCCCGGGGGAGTGGCCGCAGCTGGAGGGAGCAGCGCCCCCTCTGGCGCGGCGTCTCAGCCGCGCCCCCGGGCCTCGAACCGCGGCAGCATGGCCGAGAAGTCGCGGCCGCGCCCGTCCTCGTTTTCGACGAAGGCCCGGTAGAGCTCCAGCGCCCGCGCGCCCATGGGCGTGTCGGCATCCGCCGCCTCGGCCGCCTGCTGCGACAAGCCAAGGTCCTTGAGCATCAGTTCGGCGGCGAAACCGGGCTTGTAGCCATTGTCCGCGGGCGATTGCGGGCCAACCCCGGGGGCCGGGCAGTAGGCGTTCATCGACCAGCTGTAGCCCGAGGAGGTCGAGACCACGTCGAACATCGCCTCGCGCGACAGTCCCAGCTTGTCGGCCAGTGCAAAGGCTTCGCAAGTGGCGATCATCGTCACCCCGAGGATCATGTTGTTGCAGATCTTTGCCGCCTGTCCGTTGCCCGAGGGGCCGCAGTGCACGGCCTTCTGCCCCATGATGTCAAAGAGCGGCTTGGCGGTGGCAAAGGCCTCCTCCGAGCCGCCGACCATGAAGGTGAGCGTGCCCGCCGCCGCGCCGCCGATGCCGCCCGAGACGGGCGCGTCGAGGGCGCCCAGCCCGGCAGCCCGCGCCTGCTCTGCCACCGCGCGGGCGCTCTCCACGTCCACTGTCGAGCAATCGAGCAGCACCGCGCCCGGCGCCATCGCGGGCAGGATCTCCTCCGCGACGCTGCGAAGGATCGCGCCATTGGGCAGCATGGTGATCACCACCTCGGCACCCGAGGCCGCCTCTGCCGCCGAATTTGCCTGCACGGCGCCGGGGACAGACACCCCCGCCACGTCGAAGCCGGTCAATTCGTGGCCCGCCGCGATCAGGTTCGCGGCCATGGGCGCGCCCATGTTGCCGAGCCCGATGAAGCCGATTTTCATGTCTCTCTCCTCCAAAAACTCCGGTGCCCGATGCCCAAGGCTCAAAGCGCCAGCTCGTCCTCTCCCAGTGGTGCCAGCAGCGCCGCGACCCGCTCCTGTGGCACACCGTCCAGCGACAGGCTCCAGTGCGGCGTGCGATCCTTGTCGATCAGCTGCGCGCGCACCCCTTCGAGGAAATCGCCCTGCTGCATGATCCGATGCGCGACGCGGTACTCCTGCGCCAGCGCGGCCGTGATGTCCTCGGGCGCCGGGCCGAGCCGGTCCAGCATCGCCAGTGTCGTCGCCATCGAGAGCGGCGAATTGCGCCGAACCTGCTTGAGCGCCGCCTGCGCCAGATCGCTCTCGGACGAGGCCAGCGCCGCCTCGATCGCGGTCAGCTCGCCCGAGGCGTAAAGCGCGTCGATCTCGTCCTGCGCCTGCGCCATCGGGCTGGCCGGGGCAGGGCGCGCGACCTCCTCGAGCGCCGAGATCTCGCCGGTCTCGATCAGCCGCTCCTTGACCAGCGGCCAGCGCTCCTCGGGCACGAAGACGTCGGCAAAGTCCGCGTGGATCGCATCCCCGGGCCCCATGCGCGCGGCCGTCAGCGCCAGATGCGCGCCGAGCCTGCCCGGTGCCCGCGCCAGCAGGAACGAGCCGCCCACGTCCGGCACGAAGCCGATGCCGCATTCAGGCATGGCGACCTGCGCACTCTCGCCGACCACCCGGTGCGAACAATGCCCGCCGAGCCCGACACCGCCGCCCATGACGAATCCATGGAGGAAGGCGACGATGGGCTTGGGATAGGCGGCGAGCTTGGCGTTCATCCGGTATTCGTCGGACCAGAAGCGGCGGCCAAAATCCAGATCGCCGTCGAGCCCGCGCCGATACATCTCGGCGATGTCGCCGCCGGCGCAGAAGGCGCGCTCTCCTGTCGCGTCGAGGATCACCAGCGCCACCTCCGGGTCCTCGGCCCAGGCGTCGAGCGCCTTCTCGGCCTCGAGGCACATCTCCCAGCTGAGCGCGTTCAGCGCCTTTGGACGGGTGAGGGTGATATGGCCGGCGCGGCCGGTCTTGCGGGTCAGGATCTCGGTCATCGGCTTCCGATCAGGCTGCGCGCGGTGATCATGCGCATGATTTCATTGGTTCCCTCGAGGATCTGATGCACCCGCAGGTCGCGCACCAGCTTCTCGATCCCGTAATCCGCAAGGTAGCCGTAGCCGCCGTGCAACTGCAGGCACTGGTCGACCACCTTGGAGCCTGCCTCGGTGACGAACTTCTTGGCCATGGCGCAGAACTTGGTGGCGTCGGGCGCGCCGGTGTCGAGCTTCCAGGCCGCCTGCCGCAGGAAGACCCGCGCGGCCTGCAGCTCGATTTCCATATCGGCAAGGCGGAACTGCAGCGCTTGGAACTGGTCGATGCTGGTGCCGAAGGCCTTGCGCTCTGCCATGTAGCCCAGCGTCGCGTCCAGCGCCGCCTGCGCCGCGCCGAGCGAGCAGGCCGAGATATTGAGCCGCCCGCCGTCAAGCCCGGCCATGGCATAGCGAAATCCCTTGCCCTCCTCGCCGAGAAGGTTGCCGAGCGGCACCTCGCAGTCGTCGAACTGCACCTGCCGCGTCGGTTGGCTCTTCCAGCCCATCTTGTCCTCGAGCCCGCCGAAGCTGAGCCCGGGGGTGCCGTCCTCGACGAGGATCGCCGAGATGCCCTTGGGCCCATCCTCGCCGGTGCGGCACATGACCAGATAGGCGTCCGAATAGCCGCCGCCCGAGATGAAGGCCTTGGTGCCGGTCAGCCGGTAGCTGTCGTTGCTCTTCTCGGCCCTTGTGCGCAGCGCCGCGGCATCCGAACCCGATCCCGGCTCCGTCAGGCAGTAGGACAGCACCGTCTCCATGGTCAGCGCCCCCGGCAGCACCCGCGCCTTCAGCGCGTCGGAGCCATAGGCGTCGATCATCTTGGCGCACATGTTGTGGATCGACAGGAAGGCCGCCACCGAGGGGCAGGCCATGCTGAGCGCCTCGAAGACCAGCGTGGCGTCGAGCCGGGTCAGCCCCGCGCCGCCGCTTTCCTCGGATACGTAGAGCCCGCCAAAGCCCAGTTCCGCCAGCTTTGGCCACAGATCGCGCGGGATCGTGCCCGCCGCCTCCCAGTCGCGGGCAAAGGGCGCGATATGCTCCTGCCCGAAAGCCCTGGCCATATCGAAGATCGCCTGCTGCTCCTCGCTCGGTGCAAACTCCATGGGGCCTCCCTTTCCCGATGGTACCGGGGCCTCCCAACCCCGGAAATGAACGCTTGTTCAGAACATGGCGGGAATCGCGGCGCGATGCAAGCCGCCCGCCCACGCCACTTTGGCGCATCTTGTCCTGGCTCCGAATGTCCCGGGAGAGGGGCGCGCAGCGCTTCGGCACACGCCGCCGTCAGCCGGCCTCGCGCAGCGCCACCACCCGGCGGATCTCGTCCTCGACCTTGCGCAGCAGAACCGCGTTGTCGAACTTCGCCTCGGCGGTCGCCCGGGCGGCACGGGACATGGCGGCACGGTCGGGCAGGTCGAGCACCTTAGCGATGGCGCCGGCAAACCCGTCCTCATCCCATTCGGGCACGAGAAAGCCGGTCTCGCCCTCGGTCACCGCCTCGGGGATCCCTGCGTGCAGGGTCGAGACGGTGATGCAGCCCGCCGCAAGCGCCTCTTGGATGGCCGTGGGCAGACCCTCGGTGTTGCCGTTCTTGTCGGTGATCGAATGCTGCAGGAAGGTTTCCGTGGTCAGCAGGTGCGCACGCACGGCGTCATGCGGCAAGGCGCCGGTGAAAGTGACCTGACCCGCTATGCCGAGTTCGGCGGCCAGCGCCTTACAGGGCCCAAGCAGCGGCCCGTCCCCGATGAACGTCAGATGCGCCTCGCGGCCCTTCGCGGCGGTGGCAAAGGCGTGCAAAGTGATCTGCGGCGCCTTCTTTTCGACCATGCGGCCCACGGCAAGGCAGCTGCCCGGCAGCTTCTCGCCCGGGACGAAGCGACGCACGTCGACCCCCGAGGGCACGACGTGGGAATTGGGGTGGGTGACACCGTGCCTGGCGAGGTTGTCGAGCAGGAACTGCGAGACCGAGAACACGCCATCGAGCCGCGGCATCATCTTGCGGTAACTCTTGACCCTTTGCGGCGAGGTCAGCGCGCGCGAGGCATCGGTGCCACGGAAATAGGTGAAGACCGGCAGGTTCATCTCGTTGGCCAGCTTGGCCACCACCAGCGCCTGGGTGCCGAATTCGGCGAGGATGACTTCGACGCGCTGCTCGTGCAGCCATGCCATCAGCCGGGTGCGGTTGGCGCCGAAGGGCAGGCGGCCGGTGCCCTCGGTCAGCGAGTTCCAGCCCATCGCAACGGGGGCGATCACCTTATCCGAGAGCGACAGCTTGGCTCGGCGCTCGAACAGCGGCTTGTCGTAGGGGTTCTTGCCGTTGAACCGGCCGCAGAGCACCACCGTGTCGCCGCCGAAAATGTGCTCGATGTGGCGGTTGATAAAGGTCTCGCCCGGCACGTGGTAGTCGGAGGTGACGATGCAGGTCTTGAACTGGCGGCTCATGCGGGATCTCCCGGGGTCTTCTCGCCGCGCCTACATGCCTTTGATGGCCCCGCCGCGCAAGAGCGGCGGGGCCGGTGTCAGATGAGGGTCACTCGCCGTAGGCCATTGCCGGAAGCCAGGTGGTCAGCGCCGGGAACTCGAAGACGATGAAGAGACCCAGCAGCTGCAGCAGCACGAAGGGGATGATGCCCTTGTAGATGTGCCCGAGGTTCACGCCCGGCGGGCAGACGCCCTTGAGGTAGAAGAGCGCAAAGCCCACCGGTGGCGTCAGGAACGACGTCTGCAGGGTCACCGCTACGAGGATGGCGAACCAGACCACCTGCGGGTCGCGCACCTGGTCGAAGCCCGGCACCGCCAGCTCCAGTCCCTGGATGATCGGCAGCATCAGCGGCATGATGATGATGGTGATCTCGATCCAGTCGAGCAGGAAGCCGAGGCAGAAGACGATGAACAGGATAAAGGCGATCGTCAGGTAGGGGTTGTCGAAGGCCGAGAGCACCAGGTGCTGCACGATCTCGTCCCCGCCGTAGCGGCGCAGCACAAAGGCGAAGAAGTTCGCCGCCAGGAAGATGCCGGTGATGTAGCCCGCGGTGTTGAGCGTCGAGCGGGCCACCTCGCGGAACACTTTCCAGTCGAGCCTGCGGTTGATCAGCGCCAGCACCGTCGCGCCGAGCGCGCCGAGACCGGAGGCTTCGGTCGGGGTGGCGATGCCGACAAAGATCGAGCCAAGCACCAGCAGGATCAGCAGCATCGGGGGCACCACGGCGAGCAGCACCTCCTTCACCTCTTCCATGCCCACCTTGCCGGACTTCTCCGGCGCCGGCATCGAGGCGGGCGAGATAAAGCCGTAGATGACGATGAAGACGATATAGAGCGCGCCGAGGATGAGCCCCGGGAAGAGCGCCCCCATGAAGAGATCGCCGAGCGAGATCGCCAGCTGGTCCGACATGATGACCAGCATGATCGACGGCGGAATCAGGATCCCCAGAGTACCGGCGCTCGCGATTGTCCCCGTCGCGATGGGTTTCGAATAGTTCTGCGCCATCATCGCCGGCAGGGCCATCACACCGAGCAGCGTCACCGAGGCGCCGATCACGCCGGTCGAGGCCGCGAGGATGATGCCGATCAGCAGCACGGTGAGCGAGAGCCCCCCGCGCAGCGAGCCGAAGAGCTTCTGCATGGCGTGCATCATCCGCTGCGCCACGCCCGACTGGTCGAGCATAAGCCCCATGTAGATGAACATCGGCAGCGCCACGAGCACCGGGTTGTTGACGATGTTGCCAAACAGACGGCCCGAGAGCGCCAGCAGGCGGTTGTACTCGAGCCCGATACGGTCGAACTCGATGACGTCCTTGAACTCGGCACGGAACGGGTCGAGCAGGATCTGCGACAGGATGACAAAGATCAGGCTCACGCCGACCAGCGCCATGACGACGGGAATGCCGCGGAACAGCATCCAGATGAAGGTCAGGAACATCGCCGCGACGGCGATCTCGTTCAGCGTCAGGTATTGGCCGAGGACGTGCAGCATCTCAGCGCTCCTTCCGCGCGAGCAGACGCGCCACAACAATCACGATCAGCGTGGCAACAAGCGCCAGGGCGATGGTCTTCTTCATTTCCCACGGACCGAACTCGAGATCGTCGAAGATCGCCGCGCGGGTCGCGGTGCGCATGCTGTCCACCTCGGGATCGGTTGCCATCAGCCAGCCGACGCAGGCGTACCAGATGATGAGCTGGATGCCGAAGACGGTGGAGGGCAGCGCGAAGAGAAGCTGTTTCCACAGCGCCGGACGCGTCAGCTGCGACAGATGCCGCACGTAGGCCGACCAGATCGCCACCATGATGACAATGAAGCTGAGGTTCATCAGCGTCTTGAGGATCCACAGGTTGTGCAGCCCGTTGGGGCTCGACGAGCCCTCGTCGGCGGCGATCGAGGTCAGCGCGTAATCGAGCGTCACGTCCCAGCACAGCAGCACGAAGGGAAAGAACAGCCAGACCAGCGCGATGATGTCGATGACCAGCCGCTTCTTCTTGGCGAAGTTGTCGTAGAAAATGTCGACCCGCACGTGGCTGCCGGTGGTCACCGCATACGCGATGCCGATCAGCACGGCGACGCCGTAGAGCCACCATTGCAGGTCGTCGAGCCAGGCCTGGTTGTGGCCCATCTGGCGCAACACCACCTGGGCGCAGATGGCGACCATGAGAATGGGAAAGAGCCAGGCGACGAGATTGGACAGGTGCACGATGATCCTGTCGCCCCGGTTCTGGTCCTTGCGTCCGATCTCTCCGGGGTCGGAGATGGCGACCTTGAATTCCTCCACGGGCCTTGTCCTTTGTATTGCCTGCCATGTGGGACGTGCGTCGCGTTCGGAAGCCCATAGCGACGCGAAAACGGCGCGCCCCCGAAGGTTCTGGCGCGCCGCAGGGGGCCGGGCCCGAAGGCCCGGCGATCACGAGCCCTGTCTCAGTTCCAGGGACGCGGCAGGTAGATGTTGTTGAACCAGGTCTTGTAGCCCTCGCGGAACTCGCTGAGGTCGGCCCAGGCCTTGGCGAACATCTCGTCCTCGGCCTTCAGCTCTTCCACCACCTCGAGCCAGGCGGCTTCGAATTCCTTCAGCTGCTCGGGGGTCCAGTTCTTGATCGTCACGCCATGCTGCTCGACGTTCTCGACCATGGCCGGGAAGTTCTTGGCCTCGCCTTCGGCGAAGTTGTCGGTGAGGTTGGCCATGCAGGCGATCTCGATCTGCTTCTGGCTCTTCTCGTCGAGATCTTCCCAGCGGTCCTTGTTGATCAGCAGCTCGAACATGGTGGCGGGCTGGTGCCAGCCGGGGAAGTAGTTGTACTTGGCGATGTTGTAGAAGCCGAGGTTGGCATCGACGATCGGCATCGAGAATTCGGTCGCGTCGATCGCGCCGCGCTCCAGCGCCGGGAAGATGTCGCCCGCACCGAGCAGCGAGGTCGAGACACCAAGCTTCTGCATCACCTCGGCGCCGAGGCCGAAGAAGCGCATGTTCAGACCCTTGAGGTCGTCGAGCGAGTTGATCTCTTTCTTGAACCAACCCGAGGTCTCGGGCGCGTAGGAGCCGCAGAGCACCACGTGGACGTTGTATCCATTGGTGTCATACATCTCCTGGAAAAGATCCATGCCATCGTCATAGAGCATCCAGGCCAGCATCTCGCCCGGCTCGGGGCCGAAGGGCACGGCCGCGAAGAGGCCGGCGGCCGGCATCTTGCCCTGCCAGTAGCCCGAGGTCGAATAGGCGGCGTCCACCGAGCCGTTCGAGACGGCGTCGAGCATTTCCAGCGACGGCACCAGCTCGCCCGGATCGAAGTGTTCGAATTCCACGTCTTCAGAGATCGCGTTGATCTTCTCGACGAAGTTGACGGCAGCGGTGCCGAGGATCGGCAGGTTCTTAGAATAGCCCGAGGTCATCTCGAGCAGTTCCTGCGCCGAGGCGGCACCCGCGAATGCGAAAGCAGCGGCCGAAACGGCCGTGAAGGTCTTGTTGATCATGGTACTCCTCCCTGTGTCGGCACCCCCTCCCAAGGGCACCGCCGGCACTTTAGGCCTGTCCGAAACGCTATCGAAGCCTCACGGCGCTGTGAATACCCAGTTCTGCGTAGAGGTCGCGCAAGAATATTGCTGACGCTACGGCACTTAGGGAAGATTGCTGCAGAGCAGACCACCTTCTTGCCGCGCCCGCCAAGCCGCTGGCGCAGGGACGAATTTGCGGTTCTCGCCGCTTCCCCAGCCAAACCCCCGGTATGGGCGCTTTTCATCGCTGTCCGCCTGCGCTATTCCCGCGCGAAACGGGGTCTCGGAGGTTGGCATGACCGAAGGTAAGAACGGCATCACCTATGCGGATGCAGGCGTGGATATCGATGCGGGCAACGCGCTGGTGGAGCGGATCAAACCGGCTGCCAAGCGGACCAGCCGCAGCGGGACGATGTCGGGGCTGGGCGGCTTCGGCGCGCTCTTCGACCTCAAGGGCGCGGGCTACGAGGATCCCATCCTCGTCGCGGCGACCGACGGCGTGGGCACCAAGCTGCGCATCGCGATCGACACCGGCCACGTCGACGGCGTGGGCATCGACCTTGTCGCCATGTGCGTCAACGATCTGGTCTGTCAGGGCGCCGAGCCGCTGTTCTTCCTCGATTATTTCGCAACCGGCAAGCTCGACACCGACAGCGCCGCGCGGGTGATCGAGGGCATCGCCGAGGGCTGCGTGCGCTCGGGCTGCGCGCTCATCGGCGGCGAGACCGCCGAGATGCCGGGCATGTATCCGGCGGGCGACTTCGACCTCGCGGGCTTTGCCGTCGGTGCCATGGAGCGCGGCAGCGATCTGCCCAAGGACGTGGCCGCAGGCGACGTGCTTCTCGGCCTCGCCTCGGACGGGGTGCACTCGAACGGCTATTCGCTGGTCCGCAAGCTGGTCGAGGTCTCGGGCCTTGGCTGGGACGCCGACTGCCCCTGGTCCGAAGGCTCGCTGGGCGAAGTGCTGCTGACGCCGACGCGTCTTTACGTGAAGCAGGCACTGGCGGCGGTCCGCGCCGGCGGCGTGCACGCGCTGGCCCATATCACCGGCGGCGGCCTGACCGAGAACCTGCCGCGCGTGCTGCCCGAGGGCTGCGGCGCGACCATCGACCTGACCTCCTGGGCGCTTCCGCCGGTCTTCAAGTGGATGGCCGAGGTGGGCGGCATCGAGGAGCGTGAGATGCTCAAGACCTTCAACTGCGGCATCGGCATGATCCTGTCGGTCTCGGCGGATCGCGCCGAGGCGCTGAAGGCGCTGCTCGAGGCTGAGGGCGAGACCGTCTACACCCTCGGCACCGTGACCGAAGGGCAGGGCGTGACCTACGAGGGCGCGCTGAAGTGAAACGCGTCGCGATCTTCATCTCGGGCGGCGGCTCCAACATGGTGACGCTGGCCGAGAGCATGACCGGAGATCACCCGGCCCGCCCGGTTCTGGTACTGTCGAACAACGCAAATGCCGGCGGACTGAAGAAGGCCGAAGCGATGGGCATCCCCACCGCCGTCGTCGATCACCGCCCGTTCAAGGGCGACCGCCCGGGTTTCGAGGCGGCGCTGCAGGCCGAGCTCGAGAAGGCGCAGCCCGACATCCTCTGCCTTGCGGGGTTCATGCGTGTGCTGACCGCGGGATTTGTCGAGCCGTGGAAGGGGCGGATGCTGAACATCCACCCCTCGCTGCTGCCGAAGTATCGCGGCCTGCACACCCATGCGCGGGCGCTGGAGGCGGGCGATACCGAGCACGGCTGCACCGTGCATGAGGTCACGCCCGAGCTGGACGACGGTCCGCTGCTGGGCCAGGCGCGGGTGCCGGTGCTGGCGGGCGACACGCCCGACACGCTGGCTGCGCGTGTCCTCGAGATGGAGCACAAGCTTTACCCGGCGGTGCTGCGGCGCTTCGCTGCGGACGACAAGACCCCGGTGCTGCTGGCCTAGTGCGAACGCTGGTGGCCGGCCGAATTGCCGTGCCAGTCGAGCGTCGCGGCGCTGCGCTCGGGCGCAGTGAGCGCGGGCAGGCCGAGCAGAACGACTAACGCGAGCGCTGCGATTATGGCACCGAATCCGCCGCTGATCGCGGGGCGACGGGTGTAGCTGTAGGCAAGGTCGAGCGACGTCATGGGAGGGCTCCTTGGGGGTATGCCGAAGGGGGCGAGTTGAAGTCTTCTGGGCTGCCCTCAAGATAGGTGCTGCGCGTCCTTCGCGAAAACGAATGATTGTCGGGTAGATCATCACGAGGCGTGATGGATTTACCCTCAAGAGGGCGGCTCGGTGACCGGCTTGCAACCCGGCCAATGCGAAAATGCGGCTCGCGCGCGCTTTCCGGCGCTGCCGCTTTGAACTTCACGCGCCGAAGGTGTAGGAGGCGCGATAACCAAGAGAAACAAGAACGGCCCGGTGCACGAATGAAGACATTGACCAAGACCGAAGAGCTCGCGGAATTCTGCGCCGAAGCCGCCAGCGCGCCCTATGTGACCGTGGACACCGAGTTCCTGCGCGAGCGCACCTATTATTCCAAGCTCTGCCTGATCCAGTTGGCGATCCCCGGCAAGGGCGAGGAGAACGCGGTTCTGGTCGATCCTCTGGTTGACGGGCTGTCGCTCGAGCCGCTGATGGAGCTCTTCCGCAATACCGCCGTGGTCAAGGTCTTCCACGCCGCGCGTCAGGATCTCGAGATCTTCTTCGTCGATCATGGCGTCATTCCCGAGCCGCTCTTCGACACGCAGGTCGCGGCCATGGTCTGCGGCTTCGGCGAGCAGGTCGGCTACGAGACGCTGGTCAAGCGCATCGCCAAGCAGCAACTCGACAAGAGCTCGCGGTTCACCGACTGGTCGCGCCGCCCGCTGACCGAGGCACAGAAAAAATACGCGGTGGCGGATGTCACCCATCTGCGGGTGATTTACGAGTTCCTCGCCGCCAAGCTCGAGGAAACCGGTCGCGCGCATTGGGTGGGCGAAGAGCTGGCCACGCTGACCGATCCCGAAACCTATATCACCCGCCCCGACGAGGCCTGGCTCCGCGTGCGCACCCGCTCGTCGAGCCCGCGGTTCCTTGCCATCGTGCGGGCGTTGGCGGCCTTCCGCGAGGACTATGCGCAGTCGCGCAACATCCCCCGCAACCGGGTGTTCAAGGATGACGCGCTGGCCGAGCTGGCCTCGACCAAGCCGGTCACCATGGAAGACCTCGGCCGCTCGCGCCTGCTGCTGCGCGAGGCCCGCAAGGGACCGATCGCCGACGGCATCCTTGCCGCGGTCAAGGCAGGGCAGGAGGCCCCCAAGGATGACCTGCCCAAGGTCGACGACAGCCGTGACCAGCTACAGGTCAACCCGGCACTGGCCGACCTGCTGCGGGTGCTGCTCAAGGCCAAGACCGAAAGCTCGGGCGTTGCCTCGAAGCTGATCGCCCCGGCGGCAGAGCTCGACGCGATCGCTGCGGGTCAGCGCGACGTGAAGGCGCTCAGCGGCTGGCGCCGCGAGGTGTTCGGTGAAGATGCGCTGCGGCTCTGCGACGGCAAGATTGCCCTCGCCGCAAAGGGCAAGGCGGTCGAGGTCATCGAGATCTGAGACGCCTTCGGGGAAAGAAAAAGCGCGCCGCAGACCTGCGGCGCGCTTTTTGTTTCCGGTGCGACATGTCGCCTCGAAGAGAGATACCCATCCCTCCGAGGGAATTTGCGTCAGCGGCTGACGCTTTGCGCGTTGCGCAGACCCTGGACGCGCAGCGCGCGGTAGGGGGCAAGCTCCTTGTCGCTCATCCATTTCGCCACCGTGACCGTGCGCGCGGCCTCGCTGGCCCCGGCTTCGCCGCGGACCTGCAGCGCCAGCAGCCGGAAGGCGAGGGTGCCGGTGTCCTCGGAGCCTTCGACCGGCACCAGGCGCACGTCGAACGGGCCGGGGAAATCTGCAAGACCCGTCACCCGCACGATGAAGCCGCCCGGCCGGCGCTCCAGAAGCAGGTCGGTGATCATGCCGACCGGCGTGCCCTTGTAGGCGTCTTCCTTGCTCGAGAAGAAGCTCGCGGCGGCAGAACGCTGCGGGATCAGAGGGTTGCTCGCGCCGGTTTCGGTGCTCACGGGCGCGCCCTCGTCCTGACCGACGCAGGCGCCGAGCAGGAGTGCCGAGATCATAAGAGCCGATACGGGTTTGAACATGGGTCGCGAAGCCTCTGCCTGTGGTGCTTTTCGGGTTAGCGTATCGGGCCAACATTGAAAAGCATGCATTGCCGGGTCTGGACCTTTGCGGTCTGCCCGCCTACTTCTCGGCACCGATCACAGCCGCGCCTGGTGCTTTCGAGCCGCGCGGCGCGGCAAGCAGGAGCACAGATGGCACAGGCAGGGTTCGAGGAGCTGGTCGAGGATTTCGAATTCCTAGAGGATTGGGAAGACCGCTACCGCACGGTGATCGAGCTGGGCAAGGCGATGGCCCCGCTGCCCGAGGCGCTGAAGGTCCCCGCCACCAAGGTCGAGGGATGCGCCTCGCAAGTCTGGCTGCACCTCACCTGGGAAGGTGGTCGGCTGCAGTTCGAGGGCGAGAGCGATGCGATGATCGTGCGCGGTCTCATCGCGGTGCTGCACCGGCTCTACGACGGGCTCACGCCCGGCGAGGTCGCGGCGATCGATGCCCGCGCCGAGCTCGGGAGGCTTGGCCTCAACGAGCATCTTTCCGCGCAGCGCTCCAACGGCTTGCGCGCGATGGTAGAGCGGATCCAGCAGCAGGCTGCCGCTGCGGTCTGAGCCCTTAGGGGCGGCCACCCGGACCGCAAAGCGCTATACATCCGTCCGCCTCTGGCTTAGAACGCCTTTTAACCGGAATGACTTGAACGGGCAGAACCAACATGTCTGAAGAATTCGAACTCGACACCGCCGATCTCCAGCGCCGCATGGATGGCGCCATGGCCAATCTGCGCACCGAATTTGCCTCGCTGCGGACCGGGCGCGCCTCGGCCTCGATGCTCGAGCCGGTGCAGGTCGATGCCTATGGCTCGATGACTCCGATCAACCAGGTCGGTACCGTCAACGTGCCCGAGCCGCGCATGGTCACCATCAACGTCTGGGACAAGGGTCTCGTCGGCAAGGTGGAAAAGGCGATCCGCGAGAGCGGCCTCGGCATCAACCCGCAGCTCAACGGCACGATCATCATGCTGCCGATCCCCGAGCTGAACGAGGAGCGCCGCCGCGATCTGACCAAGGTTGCCGGCCAATACGCCGAGCATGCCCGCGTTTCCATTCGTAACGTGCGCCGCGATGGCATGGACCAGATCAAGAAGGCAAAGGCCGACGGCCTGTCCGAGGACGACCAGAAGCTCTGGGAATCCGAGGTTCAGGACATGACCGACACCTACATCAAGAAGGTCGACGCCGCGCTGGAGACCAAGCAGGAAGAGATCATGCAGGTCTGAGGCGGAAACGCCCAAGCGAGGAGGGCCTATGCCCAAACCGATCCGAGACGGCAGCGGCCCGCGTCACGTGGCCATCATCATGGACGGCAACGGCCGATGGGCGACCCAACGGGGCCGCCCACGGCTGTTCGGCCACCATGCCGGTGCCAAGAGGGTCCGCGAGATCGTCCAGGCCTGCCCCGATGTCGGGGTCAAGTACCTGACGATCTTCGCCTTCTCGACCGAGAACTGGAAGCGCACCCAGACCGAGGTGGCGGGGCTCATGAGCCTCTTCCGTCGCTATATCCAGAAAGAGGCGCGCGCGCTTCACGCCGAGAACGTTCAGGTCCGCTTCATCGGCGACCGGGTGAAGCTCGACAAGAAGCTGGTGACCCTGATGGACGAGCTCGAGGCGCTGACCTCGGGATGTACCGGGGTCAACCTGACCATCGCCATCAACTACGGCGGCCGCGACGAGGTCGCCCGGGCGACCAAGCGGCTGGCACAGGATGTGGCCGCGGGCAAGCTCAGCCCCGAGGACGTCAACGAAGAGACCTTGCCAAAATATCTTGATACCTGCGTGCTGCCCGACCCCGACCTGGTGATCCGCACTTCAGGAGAGGCGCGCATCTCGAACTTCCTGCTCTGGCAGTCCGCTTATGCGGAATACGAGTTTGTCGATACGCTCTGGCCGGATTTCTGTGCCTCGGAGTTCTCGTCCCTGATCGGCGGCTACGGGCTGCGCGAGCGGCGCTACGGCGGGGTGAAGGCATGAGCTCGGCACGCTGGAGCGACCTCGGGCCGCGCATGGGCTCGGCGGCGGTGCTGATTGTCGTTGCGCTGATCTGCGTCTGGCTGGGCGGGATTTGGTGGCGGCTCGCCATCTCGCTGGCCTGCGGCGGCATGGTCTGGGAACTGGTCAACATGGTCGACACCAACCGCCGGAAGTCGGCCAAAGTGCTTGCCCTTGTCGCCGGCGTCTGCGCTCTGGCGTCGGTCTACCTGCCGCCGGCCTTCGCGCTGCCGCTGCTGCTGCTGCCCTCGATGGTCGGCCTTGGTCAGATGGAGCGGGGCGGGGTGACCTATGCGGTCTTCACCGCGATGATCATGCTCGCAGGCTACGGCATCATGTCGCTGCGCTCGGACTTCGGGCTCACCTGGATGCTGTGGATGGTGACGGTGGTCGTGGTGACCGACGTTGCTGGCTATTTCGCCGGCCGCGCCATCGGGGGCCCCAAGCTCTGGCCGCGCGTCAGCCCCAAGAAAACATGGTCCGGCTCTGCCGCGGGCTGGATCGGCGCGGGCATCGTCGGCGCGGTCTTCGCCGCGCTGTCGCGCGAGGCGGGCTTCGGGCTCGTCGGCGTCTCGATCGCCATCTCCATGACCAGCCAGATCGGCGATATCGCCGAGAGCGCCATCAAGCGCCGCGCCGGGGTGAAGGACAGCTCGAGCCTGCTGCCGGGCCACGGCGGCCTGCTCGACCGTTTCGACGGCATGCTGGGCGCCGCGCTCTTCCTGCTCATCGCGGGGCAGATCGTCGACTTCCCGCCCGGGGTCGAATGAGACACGAGAAATGAGACGCATTTCCATTTTCGGCGCGACCGGATCGATTGGTCAGAACACGCTCGACCTTATCGCCCGTGATCCCGAAAGCTATCACGTCGTCGCGCTCACCGGTGGCAAGAACGTCGCACAACTTGCCAAGGACGCACGTAAATTCGGCGCCGAGCTGGCGGTAACGGCGGATCCCGCGCTGCTGCCCGAGCTGCGCGCGCGGCTGGCCGGATCGTCGGTCGAGGCAGCAGCAGGCCCCGAGGCCATTGTCGAAGCCGCCTCACGCCAGGCCGATTGGGTCATGTCGGCGATCGTCGGCGCGGCGGGTCTGGCGCCGGGGCTGCGGGCGCTCGAGAAGGGCGCGACACTGGCGCTGGCCAACAAGGAAAGCATGGTCTGCGCCGGCCCTCTGGTGCTGCACACCGCGCAGGCCCATGGCGGGCGCGTGCTGCCGGTGGACAGCGAGCATTCCGCGGTCTTCCAGGCGCTGATCGGCGAAGAGATGAGCCGCGTCGAGCGGGTAATCATCACCGCCTCGGGCGGCGCCTTCCGCGACTGGCCGGTGGAGAAGCTGGCCGAGGCGAGCCCCGAGCAAGCGGCGACCCATCCCAACTGGGACATGGGCCAGCGGATCACGATCGATTCCGCCTCTATGTTTAACAAGGCCCTGGAAGTCATAGAAACCAAGGAGTTTTTCGGGCTGGAACCCGAGAAAATCGAGGTCGTCGTCCATCCCGAGAGCATGATCCACGCGCTGGTCGGCTTCTGCGACGGGGCGTTGATGGCGCATCTCGGGCCGCCGGACATGCGCCATGCCATCGGCTTTGCGCTGCACCACCCGCAGCGCGCCGCGCTTCCGGTGGAGCGGCTCGACCTGGTGAAGCTCTCACAGCTGACCTTCCGCCCGGCCTGCGAGACGCGCTGGCCCGCGCTTCGGCTGGCGCGCGAGGTCATGGCGGCGGGCGGGCTCTCGGGCGCGGTGTTCAACGCCGCCAAGGAGCAGGCGCTCGACGATTTCATCGGCAAGCGGATCGGCTTTCAAGACATGGCGGGGATCGTCGAGCGGACGCTGGAGCATCTTTCGGCGGAGAGCGCAGTCACAAGCGCCGAGATCACCCTTGATAACGTCCTCGCCGCTGACCATCTCGCACGCAGGACCGCGCGCGAGCTGATGCTGCAGCACCACTGAAGCTGACCACCGCGCGCCGGTAAGACGGCCCGCCACGGGACAAGAAAAAACGAGTTGAAAGGGCAGGGCCTTTGGAGATCACCCAGCTGATTCCGCAATTCGGGGGCGTTATCTGGACGCTTCTGGCATTCGTCATCGCGCTGTCGGTGATCGTCGCGATCCACGAGTACGGGCATTACATCGTCGGCCGCTGGTCGGGGATCCATGCCGATGTCTTCTCGCTTGGCTTCGGCCCGGTGCTGATGAGCCGTGTCGACAAGCATGGCACCCGCTGGCAGATCGCCGCGCTGCCCTTCGGCGGCTACGTGAAGTTCAAGGGCGACGACACCGCCGCGAGCGGCACCGCCGACACCGCAGCCCTTGAGGCGATGACCGAAGAGGAGCGCCGCCAGACCATGACCGGCGCGCCGCTCTGGGCCCGCGCCGCCACCGTGGCCGCCGGACCGGTGTTCAACTTCGTGCTGACGATCGTCCTGTTCACCGGCATCTTCATGATGCAGGGACAGGTCTCCGAGCCGCTCACCGTGGGCGAGCTGCGCCCGATGCCGAGCGTGCAGGAACTGCAAGAGGGTGACGTGCTGCTGGAGATCGAGGGCATGCCGACGCCCTCCTTCGACGACGCCGAGGGCTTCGACAGTTTCCTCAAGAACCTGCCGCTGCAGAACTCGCTCACCTACACGGTCGAGCGCGATGGCGGCCGGCAAGAGGTCAGTGGCCCCTATGTCTACCCGGCGCTGGTCTCGCAGGTCGTGCCACGCTCTGCCGCCATCGAGGCGGGCATGGAGCAGGGCGACGTGATCATGGCGATCGACGGCGTGCCGATCTTTGCCTTCGACCAGCTTAAGCAGCGCGTGGAAAGCTCGGATGGGGCGACGCTGGGGCTTGAGGTCTGGCGCGATGGCGAGATCCTCGATCTTGCGCTTACCCCGAAGCGCACGGACGAGCCGCTGCCCGACGGCGGCTATCACACCGTCTACCGCATCGGCATCGTCGGCGGCATCTTCTTCGAGCCAGCGACAGAGACCGTTGGTCCGGTCGACGCGGTGAAGGGCGCCGTGAGCCGCACCTACAGCATCGCCGCCGGCTCGCTCTCGGGCCTGTGGCACATGATCGCCGGCAATATCTCCTCGTGCAATCTGTCGGGACCGATCGGCATCGCCGAGACCTCGGGCGCCATGGCCTCGCAGGGGGGGCAGAGCTTCCTGACCTTCATCGCGGTGCTCTCGACCGCCGTGGGGCTGCTGAACCTCTTCCCGGTGCCGGTGCTCGACGGCGGGCACCTGGTGTTCTTCGCCTACGAGGCGGTCACCGGCAAGCCGCCCTCGGAACGGGCGCTGCGCGCGCTGATGTCCGCCGGGCTGGTGTTGATCCTCGGCATGATGGTCTTTGCTCTGACCAACGACATCTTCTGCCCCTGATCTTTCCGGCCCTGGTCCCGGGGCGGAGAAGACGGACCCAAAGACAGTTGAAGGCCGGGCGGGGGTAATCCTCGACCCGGCCTTTTTGCCCTAAATCCGCCATGATGACCCTCTATCGAATGATCTGGGTATAGTTAACCGGGGGACGGAATGCAGACCTTCCAAAACGGCTATCGCGGGCTCGGCGTGCTGCTGGCGATCAACTGGGATCGGTTGTTCTTCGTCGCGGTGATCCTCGTCGCGTTGTATTTTGGCGCCTTCCTGGGAACTCTTTGACCCGTCGCAGTTTCGTCTTTTGACAAGAAGACCTCCACCCGCTACTCACAATAAAAAAATACTTTGGCGGAGTGGACAGCGAGCATGAGCATCGAGCAGAAGTCGGGCAGGCCCCGCGGCAAAAGTTACGCGCATCGCGCAGGCGTTTCGGCGCTTGCCCTATCGCTTGCGGCGGCGATGGCCTTCACCGCGCTGCCCGAGGCAGTGCAGGCGCAATCCTACGCATTCAGCAATGTCCGGATCGAAGGCAACGAACGCATCGAATCCGGCACCATCCTCAGCTACGCGGGCATCGCCCGGGGCGAGACGGTGAGCGCGGGCGAGTTGAACTCGGCCTATCAGCGCATCGTGGACTCCGGTCTTTTCGAGACCGTCGAGATCACGCCGCAGGGGAACACGCTGGTGATCGAGGTCACCGAATTCCCGACGGTCAACCAGATCGCCTTCGAGGGCAACCGCCGGCTCAAGGACGAGGATCTGGCTTCCATCGTCAAGACCCAGTCGCGCCGCGTCTACAGCCCGCGCCAGGCCGAGCAGGACGCCCAGCAGATCGCCAACGCCTACTTGCAGCAGGGCCGCATCGCGGCGCAGGTGACGCCGAAGCTGATCCGCCGTTCGAACAACCGCGTCGACCTCGTCTTCGAGATCTTCGAAGGCGGCGTGACCGAAATCGAGCGCATCGGCTTCGTCGGCAACCAGGCTTTCTCGGACGGGCGCCTGCGCCGGGTGATCCAGACCAAGCAGGCCGGCCTGCTGCGCGCGGTGATCCGCAGCGACACCTACATCGAGGACCGCGTGGCCTTCGATCGCCAGCTGCTGCAGGACTTCTACGCCTCGCGCGGTTACGTGGATTTCCGCGTCACCGGGATCAACTCGGAACTCTCCGAGGAACGTGACAGCTACTTCCTGACCTTCAACGTCGAGGAAGGGCAGAAGTTCAACTTCGGCCGCATCGGCGTGGCGAGCGAGCTGCCCGAGGTCGACGTGGCGAGCTTCCGCAATGCGATCAGCCTGCGGTCGGGCAAGGCCTATTCGCCCGCCGAGGTGGACAAGGAAATCATCCGGCTCGAGCGTCTCGCCACCAAGCAGGGGCTGAACTTCGTCCGCATCGATCCCCAGGTCACCCGCAACGACCGCGCGCAGACGCTGGACGTCACCTTCAACCTGACCCGCGGCCCGCGCATTTTCGTCGAGCGCATCGACATCGAGGGCAACACCACCACGCTCGACCAGGTGGTCCGCCGCGAGTTCGACACCGCCGAGGGCGATCCCTTCAACCCCCGCGCCATCCGCGAGGCGGCTGAACGCATTCGTGCGCTCGGCTATTTCTCGGATGCGCAGGTCGACGCCCGCGAAGGCTCGACGCCGCAGCAGGTCATTGTCGACGTGAACGTCACCGAGAAGCCCACCGGGTCGATCGGCTTCGGCGGCTCCTATTCGACGACCGACGGCCTCGGCGCCTCGATCTCCTTTGCCGAGCAGAACTTCCTCGGCCGGGGCCAGCGCCTGTCCTTCGGGATCAACACCGCGTCGACGAACCAGAGCTACACGTTCAACTTCGTCGAGCCCTACTTCCTGGGCCGCGATGTGTCCTTCGGCCTCGCGCTCAGCTATCGCGAGACGTCGTATGACAGCGCCGATTACGACACGGCAACAGGCCTCTTCCGCCCCAGCCTGACCTTCCCGATCTCGGACAACGGCCGTCTGGGCCTGCGCTACACCTACCGCTACACCGACATCATCGACTACGATGAGGATCAGGTCGGCAACGTCGTGATCTCGGAAGCCGAGGAAGACGCCCGCAACGATCACATGCTGGGCTACACCTTCAGCTATGACACCCGGCGCGAGGGTCTCGACCCCGATCGCGGCTACCTGTTGGAATTCGGCCAGGACTTCGGCGGGCTCGGCAGTGACACCAACTTCGTGCAGACCGACCTGCGCGCCGTGGCGCAAACGCTGGTCTGGAACGAGGAAATTACCCTGCGCGCCACCTTCCAGGCCGGGGCGATCAACTACATCGATGGCGACAGCCGCGTGACCGACCGCTACATGATGACCGAGAACATCATGCGCGGTT
This sequence comes from Salipiger sp. PrR007, assembly GCF_010499845.1. Classification (NCBI taxonomy): domain Bacteria; kingdom Pseudomonadati; phylum Pseudomonadota; class Alphaproteobacteria; order Rhodobacterales; family Roseobacteraceae; genus Salipiger; species Salipiger sp. PrR007. Next base: position 106,515 of record NZ_JAAGOZ010000016.1, read on the forward strand.
ATGAATACGCCGGTATCGGCCCGCGCGAAGTCAACGACGACGAGGACATCGATTCCCCCCTGGGCGGCAACTACTACGCCGCGCTGCGCTTCGACGCCGAGTTCCCGCTCGGCCTGCCCGAGGAATACGGCATCAGCGGCGGCGTCTTCTACGACATCGGCTCGATCTGGGGCCTGTCCGACGACACGATCGCGAAAGCCGGGGACAACGAGATCCTCTACAGCGATTTCACCGCCCGCCAGTCGATCGGCTTCTCGGTGTTTTGGGACTCGGTACTCGGGCCGCTCCGCCTGAACTTCTCGACCCCGGTGGCGAAGGAAAAATATGACAACGAGCAGAACTTCAGCCTCTCGGTGTCGAGCACCTTCTGAGCTTGGGGCGCGCAGCTTGCTGCGCGCCGCCGCCCTCGGGCTCGGCCTTGCCGCAACGCCTGCCCTGGCGCAGGACGCCATGCGTCCGGGGATCGTGCAGAGCGAGATCCTTACAGTCGAAATCGACCGGCTCTACGCGGAAAGCGATTTCGGCAAAGAGGTCTCGAAGCTGCTCGAGGAGACCGGCACGGCCATCGCCGCCGAGAACCGTCGCATCGAGGCGGAGCTCACCGCCGAGGAAAAGTCCCTCACCGAGAAGCGCCGGACGATGGACGCCACTGCCTTCCGCAAGCTGGCCGACGCCTTCGACACCAAGGTGCAGGAGCTGCGCGACGCGCAGGACAGCAAGGCGCGCACCCTCGGCAATCTCTCGGAGGAACGTCGGCGCGCGTTCATCTCGCAAGCCGAGCCGGTTCTTGCCGACCTCATGCGCGATGCCGGCGCGAGCGTGATCCTCGACCAGCGCACGGTGTTCCTGTCGACCAATGCCATCGACATCACCGAAACAGCCATCTCGCGGATGAACGAGGTGCTGCCAAAACCCGATCCGCTGCCCGATCTGACCAGCACCCCGAACGCGCAGGTTCCCGTTTCACCGGACACCCCGCCCAAGCCCTGATCATGCGGCTCGCTGTTTCAGCCTGTTGCATCGCGTGACGTCGCCGCGCGCGCGCCGCTTGCCCCGAGCCGCCGGGATTGCTAGGGGAGAGGCGACTTTTTCCTTTTGAAAGGCCGACGATGACCGAGACGCTTCTCAGCGCTGACATCCAGCTGATCCAGCGCATCCTGCCGCATCGCTACCCGTTCCTGCTCGTTGACAAGGTCGTGGAGATCGACGGCACCAACTCGGCCGTGGGCATCAAGAACGTCACGATGAACGAACCGCACTTCCAGGGCCACTTCCCGGGCCTGCCGATCATGCCCGGCGTGACCATCGTCGAAGCCATGGCCCAGACGACCGCGGTCATGGTTGGGGCGGCACTTGATCTCGCCGACAAGGACCTCAAGGTCTATTTCATGGGCATCGACAAGTGCAAGTTCCGCCGCAAGGTGGTGCCGGGCGACGTGCTCAAGATGAAGGTCCGCACCCTGCGCGGCAAGCCGGGCGGCAAGGTCTGGAAGTTCGAGGGCGTGGCCGAGGTCGATGGCGAACTGGCCTGCGAGGCCGAGTTCACCGCGATGATGGACCTGCCGGCGTGACCGATGCCGTGATCCATCCCAGCGCCTATGTAGAGCCGGGCGCGCAGATCGGCGAGGGCTGCACGATCGGCCCGTTCTGCCATGTCGGGCCCGAGGTAGTGCTGGCGGCGAACGTCGAGCTGAAAAGCCACGTGGTGGTCACCGGCCGTACCGAGATCGGCGAAGACACCGTGATCTTTCCCTTTGCGGTGATCGGCGAGATCCCGCAGGACCTGAAGTTCCGCGGCGAGAAGACCAAGCTGGTCATCGGCAAGCGCAACCGCATCCGCGAGCATGTGACGATGAACTCGGGCACCGAGGGGGGGGGCGGCGTCACCCGCGTTGGCGACGACGGGCTGTTCATGGCCGGCTGCCACGTGGCGCATGACGCGCAGGTGGGGGACCGGGTGATCTTGGTGAACAACTCGGCGCTGGCCGGCCATTGCGTGATCGAGGACGACGTGATCGTCGGCGGGCTGTCGGGGGTGCACCAATGGGTGCGCATCGGGCGCGGTGCGATCATCGGCGCCGTGACCATGGTGACCAACGACGTGATCCCCTACGGGCTGGTACAGGCGCCGCGCGGCAAGCTCGACGGACTCAACCTTGTCGGCCTCAAGCGCCGGGGCGTGAGCCGCTCGGACATCACCGCGCTGCGCGCCGCCTTCCAGATGCTGGCGCAGGGCGAGGGCGCCTTTGCCGAACGCGCCAAGCGCCTCGGTGACGAGACCCAGAGCGAATATGTCCGCGAGATCGTCGACTTCATCCTCGGCGACAGCGACCGTCACTTCCTGACGCCGGGCTGATCCACGTGCTGGCTCTGATCGCAGGGCAGGGTGATCTGCCTCGGGCAGTGATCGAAGCCCTGCCCGAACCGGCGCTGGTCTGCGGCATGGAAAGCTCGCCGCCCGACCGGGTGGCGGCGGATCACCTGTTCCGGATCGAGAAGCTTGGCTCCTTCCTGCGCTGGCTCAAGGTACAGGGGGTGACCCGTGTATGCCTGTGCGGCGCGGTCGGCCGGCCCGAGATCAAGGCATCGCGCCTCGACGTGCCGACGCTGCTCTTGCTGCCGAAGATCCTGCGCGCTCTGAAGCGCGGCGACGATGGCGCGCTACGCATCGTCATCGGGCTGCTCGAGGACGCCGGGCTTGAGGTCGTGGGCGCGCATGAGGCCGCCCCGGCGCTGCTTCCGGCGACCGGTGTGCTGACGCAGGCGCAGCCCGGCACCGAGGCAGCAGCGATGGCGACGCTCGCCGATGCGGTGAGCCACCGTCAGGGGCTCGAGGATCTGGGCCAATGCTGCGTCATCTCGGGCGATCAGGTGGTTGCGCAGGAAGACGCGCGTGGCACCGATGCCATGCTGGGCGCGCTGCCGCCGGTGCCGGGCGGCGTTTTCTACAAGGCGCCGAAGCCGGGGCAGGAGCGCCGCGCCGACCTGCCGGTGATCGGCCCCAACACCGCCGTCGGCGCGATCCGCGCCGGGCTCTCGGGCATCGTCATCGAGGCGCAGGGCGTCATGGTGCTCGACCGCGCGGCGGTCATCGAAATGCTGGATGCCGCAGGGCTCTTCCTGTGGGTACGGGAGCGGGACGCATGAAGGTCTTCATCATCGCGGGCGAGCCCTCGGGCGACAAGCTGGGCGGCGCGCTCATGCAGGGGCTGAAGGCGCAGGTTCCCGAGGTCTCCTTCGAGGGGATCGGCGGCGAGCGCATGCTCGAGGAAGGGCTGCAGAGCCTCTTTCCCATGGACGAGATCTCGATCATGGGCATCACCGAGATCCTGCGCAACTACGGCGCGCTCAAGGCCCGCATCCGCCAGACCGCCGAGGCGGTGGTGGCCGCCAAGCCCGACGTGCTGATCACCGTCGACCTGCCGGAATTCTCGCTTCGCGTGGCCAAGCTGGTCAAAGAGAAATCCGACATCCGCACCGTGCACTACGTGGCCCCCACGGTCTGGGCCTGGCGCCCCGGCCGCGCGGCGAAGATGGCGCGGCACATCGACCAGGTTCTGGCGCTGCTGCCTTTCGAGCCACCCTACATGCAGGCCGCGGGCATGCGCTGCGATTTCGTGGGTCACCCCGTGGTCACCGACCCGCAGGCGAGCCAGCCCGAGGCGGCCGAGTTCCGCCTCCGCCACGGCATCGGCGATGCGCCGCTCTGCCTGATCCTGCCCGGCTCGCGCCGCTCCGAGGTCTCGCGCCTCGGCGCGGTGTTCGGCGAGGCTCTGGCGCACCTCAAGCGGCAGCGGCCCGAACTGCGATACGTGCTGCCCATGGCCGCACCGGTGGCAGAGCTCGTGAAGGAGACGGTGAAGGGCTGGCCGGTCGATCCGATCCTGCTCGATCCGCGCGACGAGGGCGAGGCAGGCAAGGCCGAGAAACGCGCCGCCTTTGCCGCCGCCGACGTGGCGCTGGCCGCGTCGGGCACGGTGGCGCTCGAGTTGGCCGCCGCCGGCACGCCCATGGTCATCGCCTATGACATGGGCTGGCTTTCGCGGCAGATCATCGGCCGGCTGATGCTGGTGGATTCGGTGAACCTGGTGAACCTTGTGACCGACAGCCGCACCGTGCCCGAATTTATCGGCGACGACTGCCGGCCCGGGCCCATTGCCGACGCGATCCTCCGCGTGCTCGACGCGCCGCAGGAGCAGACGCGGGCGATGCACCAGACCATGGAGCTTCTCGGAAAGGGCGGCGACGCGCCTGGACTGCGCGCCGCCGAGGCGGTGCTCGCCGGGCTGCGCGAGGGCTGATCCCGGCGCCGCGCGACCCGCGCTGCAGACATGAAAAAGCCCCGGCGCCTTGCGGCCCGGGGCTTTTCGTTTTCCGCACCGCAGCGCTTACTGGCGCAGCGCGCTGGTCTCTTCGTAGCCCGCGGTGAACCCCGAGAGCGACATGTCGAGCGTCACCTTCTGATCCGGCGCCAGCGCCGGGACGATGGTGATCTGCGCGCCCTTGCCCGCCTTGAAGCGGTTCACGTCTTCCTCGGTGAAGCCGACGCGGGCGTAGCAGCCCACGGGGGTGCAGAAGGAGAAGTCGTAGCGCTTGGCCTGGCCGCCGTCGACCGAGATGGTCAGCTTCTGGGTCAGCAGCGTCTCCAGCGGCACGACGAAGGTGCCCCCGGCCGCGACCTGGCCGCCGTTGGCAACCCGGAACAGGCTCACCTCGGCGACATTGTTGCCGTCGCTGTCCTGCAGCAACTGGTACATCTGGCAGGGATCCTCGGCATCGCTGCCCTCGGGCGCGCGCAGGCACTGCAGTTCCCAGGAGCCATGCGTGGCCTTGACGTAGGTCTCGGGCTGCTGCCCGGGCGCGCCGGGCGTCTCGGCGTTTGCGTCCTCGCCCAGCGAGAGACCGCCGGCGGCGACGGTGCCTTCGGCCTGGTCTGCTGCGGGAGCGTCGTTTGTTTGGGCGGCGTCCTGCGCATAGGCCGGCATGGTTGCCAGGGCCGCAGCGAGCGGCAGCAGGCGCAGGATGTGGAGAGGTCTGATCATGGGTCCCCCTGAAACGGTCATTCTTGCCTCATTGCCCGCTTAGCATGCACACCAAGCGGTGTCAGTCCGGAAATGGGAAGCATCACGGGAACGGCAATAAAGCGCGGAAACCATTCATCAAAAAGAGAAAAGGGACCCTGCGGTCCCCTTTCCCTTGCTCCCTGTCGGACCGGCCGACTTTGTCATTGCCGAGACGCTACGAAACTCTTTCCCAACGGTCAACAGGCTTTGCAACGGCAGGGCTTCACTTTTGCACAAAAGGCCGCGCCCGTTGCAAGGGCGCGGCAAGTCAGACAGGGAGGAAGTTCGCCCGAGGCAGGAGAGGACATGTTGCCCCGGACGAATTTCATACTGGCGCCAAAGAGTTAAGATTGTATGCTCGGGTCCGGACGGCAGCGGAGGCAGGCCATGACGGATGATGTTTTTGTAGGCGGTGGCGGCGAAGCCTATTCGGAAAAACAGTATCTTGGGCTGAAGTATGGCAACCGCCACGGGCTGATCGCCGGCGCCACGGGCACCGGCAAGACGGTCACATTGCAGATCCTCGCCGAGGGGTTTTCGGCGGCGGGGGTGCCGGTTTTCCTGTCGGACGTGAAGGGTGATCTGTCGGGGCTCGCGCGGGCTGGCTCGGAGACCGCCAGCCTGCATGCACCCTTCATGGAGCGCAACGCCAAGATCGGCTTCGATACGTTCACCTATACCGGATTCCCGGTGGTCTTCTGGGATCTCTTCGGCGCCAAGGGCCACCCGGTGCGCACCACCGTGGCCGAGATGGGCCCGCTGTTGCTGGCCCGGCTCTTGGAGTTGACCGAGGCGCAGGAGGGCATTCTCAACATCGCCTTCCGGCTGTCGGACGAGCAGGGGCTGCCGCTGCTCGATCTCAAGGACCTGCAGGCGCTGCTGGTCTGGGTCGGGCAGAACGCCAAGGAGCTCAGCCTGCGCTACGGCAATATTTCCACCGCCTCCGTGGGGGCGATCCAACGGCGGCTTCTGGTGCTCGAGAACCAGGGCGGGGCGCGCTTCTTCGGTGAGCCGGCGCTGGAGCTGTCGGACCTGATGAGCTGCGCGCCGGACGGGCGCGGCCATGTGAACATCCTCGCCGCCGACGCGCTGATGGGGGCGCCGCGGCTCTATGCGACCTTCCTGCTGTGGTTGCTGTCGGAGCTTTTCGAGGAATTGCCCGAGGTCGGCGATCCCGAGAAGCCCAAGCTGGTGTTCTTCTTCGACGAGGCGCATCTTTTGTTCGACGACGCGCCCAAGGCGCTGGTCGACAAGGTCGAACAGGTGGCGCGGCTGGTGAGGTCCAAAGGCGTCGGCGTGTACTTCGTGACGCAGAACCCCGACGACATTCCCGAGGACATCCTCGGCCAGCTCGGAAACCGCGTGCAGCATGCGCTGCGCGCCTTCACCGCGCGCGACCGCAAGGCGCTGAGACAGGCTGCCGAGACCTACCGCGAGAACCCGGCCTTCGACACGGAGACCGCGATCCGCGAGGTCGGGACAGGCGAGGCGGTGACCTCCTTCCTTCAAAAGAAGGGCGTGCCGGGCATGGTGCAGCGCACATTGGTGCGCCCGCCGGGCTCGCGGCTCGGTCCGATCACCGACGCAGAGCGGACCGAGGTCATGGATGCCTCGCCGCTGAAGGGCAAATACGACACCCCGGTGGACCGCGAATCCGCCCACGAGATCCTGCAGGCCCGCGCCGCCGCAGCAGCAACTGCTGCAGAAGAGGCCGACAGGGCCGTGGACACGGTCGAGACCGAGATCCGAGACTACAACCGCGCCCGCCGGTACGACCCCACGCCCCGCGCGCAGCCCCGCAAGAGCAGCGCTCCCACCTCGCGCAGCACGCGCTACAGCGCGCCGGACAGCCTCGGCGAGGCGCTGGGGCAAGCGGTGCTGAAGGAACTCTCGGGGACCACCGGCAAGCGTCTGGTGAGAGGCATTCTCGGCAGCCTCTTCAAGGCGCGCTGAGGCCGCCGCGCATGGGCATCGGCACGCAAATCCTGATGGGGAGCGGGCTGCTCTTCCTCTGCGCCGGGGTCCAACTCTGGATCATCGCGCGCGTCGCGCCGGCACTGCTCTCGGCGATCGCGCGGATCGAGGACAAGACCGGGCCCTTGCGGCTCTTCGGGCTGATCTGCATCGCCTTCGGTGCCATGGTGCTCGCCCATACGCTGCAGATCTGGCTCTGGGCTGCGAGCTTTCGCTACTTCGGGGCCTTCGAGACGCTGCCCGAGGCCTTCTACTTCGCCGTGGTGAGCTACACGACCTTGGGATACGGAGACATCACGCTGGGCGAAGGATTGCGGATCTACGGCAGCTTTGCCGCGATCACGGGACTTCTGACCTTTGGGGTGAGCACCGCCTTCCTGCTGGCGGTGCTGACGCGGATCCGCCCGATGCTGGGCGACGAGCGCTGAGCTAAACTGCCGGCACAGGGCGCCGATCCGGGGGCCGTTCCAGGGCGATGCCCCCGGGCCCCCGGGATATTTGCTCCGAGTAAAATGCGCCCGCCGCGCGCGGCAGCGGGGCCGGGCGGCTGGTCAGAACCAGCTGTCGACGGTGCGCGAAGCGCGCGAAACGTCCTGGCCGAAGCCATCGACGGTGCCGCAGGCGGCAAGCGGGGCGGCCAGGAGGGCGAGAAGGAAGAGGCGTTTCATACTGTCTGCTCGTCGTTTGTTGGTCTTGTCGGTCGTCTTGGTCTGGCGGGGCAGACCTCAGTTCTGCTCTTCCCACCACCAGGCGTTGGGCTGCCAGTCGATCCAGTCTCCGTAGACCGGAGTCGGCTCGGCGTAGGTCAGCTCCTTGGCGTGGGCGATCCAGCTCTGATTCCACTCGTAGGTGGGGATGACATATCGGCCAGCGGTGAGCACCCGGTCAAGCGCATGGGTGGCGGCGAGAAACTCTTCGCGGCTGGTGGCGGTCAACAAGTCCTCGATCAGCGCGTCCACCGCCGGGCTCTTGATGCCCATCAGGTTGCGCGAGCCTTCCTGGTCGGCGGCCGCGCTGCCCCAGTAGAGCCGCTGTTCGTTGCCCGGCGAGAGCGAGATGCCACGGCGGAACCAGGTCATGTCGAAATCGAAAGAGGCGCTGCGCGCGTTGAACTGGGCGGAGTCGACCGTGTCGACGCGCACCTTGATGCCGAGGCGCTGCAGCGCCTGCACGTAGATGTCGATCATAGAGCCGGCCTCGGTCTCGCCCTGCGGCAGCACGATGTCGAACTGGAAGGGCTGGCCCTGCGGGTCCATCATCACCCCGTCCTGCACCGTGTAGCCGGCCTCCTGCATCAGATCCATCGCCTTGCGCAGCCCGGCGCGGTTGCGGGCCGAGCCGTCGCCCTGCGGCAGCTGGTAGCCTTCGAGCGTGCCGGGAACCAGGCTTTCGGCGAATGGCTCCAGCAGGTCCTTGACCCGGCCGGACGCCGGGCCGTGGTCCATCGCCAGCTCGGAGTTGGAGAAATAAGAGGTGATGCGCGGCTGTCGCCCGCCGGTCAGCGTTTCGTTGATGTACTCGAAGTTGAACAGCTGGATCATCGCCTCGCGCACGCGCCAGTCGTCAAAACCGGGCCGGCGGGTGTTCATCACGAAGCCAGTCATCCCCGAGGGGCGGCCATGCGGGACAACGGATTTGACCACCTCGCCGGACTGCACGGCGGGGAAATCGTACTGTGTCTCCCACTTTTCCGAATTGAGCTCGCGGTTGGAGTTCAGCAGCCCCGCCTTGAAGGCCTCGAACATGGCGGTGCCATCGCCGAAGAACTCCATGCGCACCTCGTCGAGGTTGGCCTGGCCCTTCATGAAGGGCACGTCTTTGCCCCAGTAATCGGGGTTGCGCTTGAGCGAGACGTAGCGGCCTGCCTCGAAGCTGTCGATGACATAGGGCGCGGTGGTTATGGGCACCACGTCGAGGCCGGAGGCGGCAAAATCCTTGCCTTCCCACTGCGCCTTCTTGAGGATCGGACGCATGCCGACGATCAGCGCAAGTTCGCGGTCCTGCACGTTGAAGGTGAAGCGCAGGCTGTGCTCGCCGGTCTTCTCGATGCTCTCGATGCGGCTATAGGTGCCCTGGTAGCGCGGGTGGCCTTCGGTGCCGAGGGTGTTGAAGCTCCAGATCACGTCCTCGACGGTGACCGGCGAGCCATCGGAGAATTTCGCCTCGGGGCGCAGGGTAAATTCGACCCAGTCGCGCTCGGGCGAGGTCTCGACCGTTTCGCAGATCAGGCAGTAAAGCGTGAAGGGCTCGTCCCAGCTGCGACCCATGAGAGATTCATAGGCCAGAAAGCGCAGCTGCCAGGGCACCGAGCCCTTGAGGATATGCGGGTTGAGGCTGTCAAAACTGCCGACTTCGCCGGTGACGATGCGGCCGCCCTTGGGCGCTTCCGGGTTCACGTAGGGCAGATGATCGAAATCCGCGGGCAGGGCGGGCTCGCCGTACATGGCGATGCCATGCATCGGCTCCGCGCTTGCGGCGAATCCCGAAAATAGGGCCAGCGCGGTGAGCGCGGGCCGGATGGGAGAAAATCTGAAATGAATGGCGGCCATTGTCGAAATCGTCCTGCTCTGCCCTTGTTTTCTTGGTTTTCGACCCTATCGGGGCTTTTACGTCTTTTCAAACTTTTAGGTTGGACTCCGGCAGCAAAGCGCGTATAAAGAGGTCACTGCTCGATAGGTTTCTTGCCTGTATGAAACCTGCCTCAATGACTGAACGCCGGCCTCGTGCCGGCGTTTTTTTTGGTTTTTTCGCGCTCTTCCGGAAAGACCCTGCCATCCGGCGACGCCAAATTCCACGAATCCGACCTGCCGAGTTTGGCGTACGCGTGGCCGCTGTGCGTCGGCATCGCTGTTGAAGATTTGGACGTATGCGCCGGTGTGCGACGGTGCGCCGAGCCTTACAGGGCAGGGCCCGGCTTGCCTAGGGGGGCAGGCCGGGTTCCCGCCTACGAATCCGTGATGACGTTGCGAACACGGGCTTGCAGCTTCGCGCCGGATGACCGAGCAATGCGGAGGAGCGGAACCGGGAGGCATGTCCATCCCGTTCCCCATGCAGGCGGCGAGCCATGTCGGTGCCGCAAGACACGAGGAGTTTTCGCATGTCACTCAAGGGCAAGACGGCAGTCGTCACCGGATCGAACTCGGGCATCGGGCTCGGCGTCGCGCGCGAACTGGCGCGGGCCGGGGCATCGGTGGTGCTGAACTCGTTCACCGACCGGGACGAGGATCACCAATTGGCCGCGGACATGGCCAAGGAGTTCGGCGTCGAGGTGCGCTACATCAAGGCCGACATGTCCAAGGGCGACGAATGCCGGGCGCTGATCGACCAAGCCGGGGCCTGCGACATCCTGGTGAACAACGCCGGGATCCAGCACGTCTCGCCGATCGACGAATTCCCGATCGAGAAGTGGGATGCGATCATCGCGATCAATCTGAACTCGGCCTTCCACACCACCGCCGCAGCGCTGCCGATGATGCGCAAGGCGGGCTGGGGCCGGGTGATCAATGTTGCCTCGGCGCACGGGCTGACCGCTTCGCCGTTCAAGGCGGCCTATGTGGCGGCCAAGCATGGCATCGTCGGCATGACCAAGACCGTCGCGCTGGAAACGGCGCGCGAAGACATCACCTGCAACGCGATCTGCCCGGGCTACGTGAAGACCCCGCTGGTCGAGGCGCAGATCCCCGACACAGCCGCCAAGTACGACATGAGCGAAGAAGAGGTGATCGAGAAGGTCATCCTCGAGCGCCAGCCGTCGAAGGAATTCGCCACCACCGAGCAGATCGGCGGCACGGCGGTGTTCCTCTGCTCTGATTTTGCGGCGCAGATCACCGGCACGACGATCTCGGTCGACGGTGGCTGGACCGCGCTCTGATCGGGCGCTGAGATTGCGGGCGGGGACACTTCGGCGTGAGCCGGGCGTTCCCGCCCAAGCGCGCCATTGATCAGGCACCCATGTGAACATATCATGAACACATGGCAAGAATGACCCTCGATCAGAAGCTCGCGATTCTTTCCGACGCGGCGAAATACGATGCGTCCTGCGCCTCGAGCGGGGGGCAGAAGCGCGACTCCCGAGATGGCAAGGGGATCGGTTCGACCACCGGTTCGGGCATCTGCCACGCCTATGCGCCGGACGGCCGCTGCATCAGCCTTCTCAAGATACTGATGACCAACTTCTGCATCTACGACTGCGCCTATTGCGTGAACCGGGTCAGCAGCAATGTGACCCGCGCGCGGTTCACCCCCGAAGAGGTCGTGACGCTGACGCTGGAATTCTACCGCCGCAACTACATCGAGGGGCTGTTCCTGTCGTCGGGCATCATCCGCAGCCCGGACGAGACCATGTCGGACATGGTGCGCATCGCACGGATGCTGCGGACCGAGCACCATTTTCGCGGCTATATCCACCTCAAGACCATCCCCGACGCCGCGCCCGAACTGATCGAAGAGGCGGGGCTCTACGCCGACCGGCTGTCGATCAACGTCGAGCTGCCCACCGACCGCGCGGTCAAGGATTATGCCCCCGAGAAGGATCCGGCACAGATCCGCCGCGCCATGGCCGATGTGCGGCTGAAACGCGAGGCGGGCAAGGAGCGCAGCTTCAGTGGCAAGCGCCCGCCGCGCTTTGCCCCCGCCGGGCAGTCGACGCAGATGATCGTCGGCGCCGATGGGGCGGACGACACGACGATCCTGCGAACCTCGACCCGGCTTTATTCGGGCTACAAGCTGCGCCGCGTCTACTATTCGGCCTTTTCACCGATCCCCGATGCCTCGGCCGCGCTGCCGCTGATCAAGCCCCCGCTGATGCGCGAGCACCGGCTTTATCAGGCCGACTGGCTGCTGCGTTTCTATGGTTTCGACGTCGAGGAAATCGCCTCTGCCACGAGGGGTGGTCACCTTGACCTCGAGGTCGACCCCAAGCTCGCCTGGGCGCTGGCAAACCGGCATCTCTTTCCGCTCGACGTGAACTTGGCCGAGCGCGAGATGCTTCTGCGGGTGCCGGGGCTCGGGACCAAGACCGTGGCGCGGATCCTGACTGTGCAGCGACACCGCTGGTGAAACAGCGCGACATTGCAGGTGGTGATTTTGGGGGAAGCGGAAGCCGGGCGTAGCC